>NZ_CP171136.1:3016118-3324177 GCF_043187465.1 Sphingobacterium cellulitidis
CAGATTAGCGGATGTGTTTTACATTGGAGGAACAAAAAATGGAGCGCTTTTAGGTGAGGCTATAGTATTTAAGAATTCTGTTTTAGCAGAGGGCTTTGATTATTACATTAAGCAAAAAGGAGCTTTAATGGCGAAAGGCAGGATTTTAGGAGCTCAATTCTATGCTTTATTTGAGAATGATCTTTTCTTTGATCTTGGCAAGCATGCCAATGCTATGGCAAGCAAACTTGCAGAAGCATTAAAACAACATGGCTATTCATTTGCGAGTCGACCAGTCAGCAATCAGCTTTTTCCAATCCTACCCTTAACAGTTATTAAAAGACTAATGGAAAAATATGAGTTTTATGTTTGGCAAAAGCTTGACGACTCACAAGCCGTAGTTAGGATTGTTACCTCTTGGGCAACAGAGGAATCTTGGGTTGATAGTTTCATCTCCGATCTTCAAGTAGAAATTTAGGTTAAGTTAGATGAATTCCTTATTTTAGGAGAATACCCTAAATCTAAGCAATGATAGTCGAAGAATATGTGATCCTTGTTGATCAGGATGATCGTGAAATTGGTGAAATGGAAAAACAAGAGGCTCATCTTCAAAATAAGAAACACCGGGCATTTTCGGTTTTTCTTCTGGATGCGTCTGGAAACATTATTTTGCAACAAAGAGCCGACTCAAAATACCATAGTCCGGGTCTATGGACAAATGCCTGTTGTGGGCATCCAAGACCTAAAGAGTCTACCATAGATGCTGCAAAAAGGAGAACTTTTGAGGAGTTGGCCATTCATATTGACATTGAGGAAATCCTGCAGTTGAGTTATGAGGAAGAGTTAGATAATGGTCTATGGGAGAATGAATATGACCATATTTTTGTAGGTAGATATAATCAGGAAATATCGAATCCAAATCCTGAGGAAGTTAAGAATTTAAAGTATATCCCTAAAGAGGAATTGGAGCGAGACCTTGCAGAAAATCCGGAAAATTATACCTTTTGGTTTAAATTAATCTTTCCTAAAATCAAACAATATTTAGCATAAAAAAAGGCATAAGAAGTATAAATACCTCTTATGCCTGCCATATCTTTAATTTTTATCCCTACCACCATTCAGCATTAGGCAAATAATAATGTGAGGTATCTAACGCGGTTTGCCATGGTGCCAATTCAAACAGATAGCCTCTCTGAGAAACTTTCCAAGGGTAATTATAGTCATATTTACCCCATCGAAATTCAACTTTATAAGTTTTTCCTTCGGGGGTACTCAATGTTCCAAACAATCTAGGATCTGAAGATCCAGAAACTCCATTTGTGTACATTACTGCTTTGTCGAAGACTAATTTGGAATTAGCATCGACCGAATCACTTAATTTTATTTCTGGGTTTTCTGCTCCCAGGCTAGCCATATAGGAATTCCAATAGGATTGATTTGTATCAGACAATGCATAAGGGTAATCCTTCTTGACCGGATTTTTCTCCATAAATAATCGGATTGGTCTTTTTGTAATCAGTTCTTTGCAAATTATTTCTTTGTAAGGAGCTTTTTTACTAATGCTGGTTGATTTTGTTTTTACGGTTTGTATAATTGCTAAGACAAACAACAAGAATCCTACTACAATACAAATAATAAATATTTTAATCACTTTTTTCCCTGTAATACCCTCTTTAATTCCCATTTTTATTTTTTCTCTGTCAAACTAAGCTCTAAACTACCGTCTTCGGAAACGAGATCAATCTGATAGTCTCCATGTTCGATTTTTTTCATTGGAATTGTTTCCTCTTCAAAATCCGTGCTATTCATTTCAATTGAAGGTTTGACGCTAATACTTTTTTCTCTTGCTCTAGAAATTAAGATGCTTCCTTCTCCGGCGTCGATAAATTTAACCCAAGAGAATCCAGCTCCTTTAGAAACTTTTGATACCGGATCACGTTCTAGAAATCGTCCAAAATATAAATCTCCAGCATTTATTTTTTGAGCCATTGGTGGATTTTCAGGATTGATATTTGGATTAGGTTTCAGGAAGGAGTCATAAGTCAGATAGGCGAATAAAGCGACCATTCCCAATAGGAAAATATAGCCAAAGATGGTGGGTTTGAATCGATGTGGAGCTGCAGGCACATGTTTTTCGCACTCCTTCGCATAATTCTTCATTTCATCGGTCCATTTTCTTCTAGAAATGGTTTTTCCAGTGATATTATCATAATAAACAGCTTCCGAATTTTTGGCATAGCCTGTTAACAGGGCTGTCCCAAAGTAATTCCTATAATAAACAATAATCATAGGGTTATTGGAATTGACCGGATTTTGCAAGTGATCTGCAACATAGGAAGCGTATTTAACTTTATCTACTCTAAAAAACATATTAATTTATTCTTGAATTAAGCCTGAGAAATAATAACTTCAGATTCCCAGCCATTATAAGTTCCATTATATACTTGCGCCTTTTCCCAGAGAGGCAGGCACAATTCATCTATCTGCTCATAGGAAACATAATCATTCCTGGAAATCCCCAATTTCCATTGATCACCACGTTTCTCCATCATGAACAAGACGAAACGTTCATTTTCTGCAAATTCCATAAAATGACCCGCATCCTTCTCAGCGTTGAAAACTAGATAATGGTTAACTTTTCGAGATTTCACGAGATTATCACCAGCTTCAGTTAGCTTTCTTAATACCAGCCTATTTTTAATCATCTCCAATTGAAAGGGCAATGGGTAAGCTAGATTGAAATAGTCGCTCCAGTCAGGATCAGCTCGATGATCTATTTGATAAGTAAGTTGATGATTGAATGCTTTATCGATTTGCGCTAAGAATACTTTACTATCATCAACTTTGCTACAGTAATACATTTGTAAGCGTTCCGAATTCATGGTCAAAGTGGCAACATGGAGGAGGTTTTCTGCGAAGCGATGATTTAATTCAGCGATTTCATCTTCAATTTGTTTGATCATCTTGTAACTTTCCAAACTAGGAAGTCCATTATCATTCGCAAAATCAAAGGGAATTATCAGGTAGAAAACTTCAGGCAAGACTTTCACAGGAGCAATCTTAGCAATATTTAAATCTACAATCACCGAAGTTTGTTGGTTATTTATTCTTGAAAAATAAACTTGCCAATTCTCCTGATGCTTTGGGATTGATATCTTTCTTTTAAAGAATGAATTTAACATTTCTCTTCATTAGGTAAAACATAGATAATTGTATTACCAAATGTAAGAGGCTACTTTTAAATGTCCGAATAAAGGTATTGTTGAATTATATAAAATAACCAGCTTGGATTGGGGGAAAATTGGTTTTAAACCGTTTCTTCTTTTAAATAATCTAAAAATTGGGAAGGTGTAACCCCAGTACTTTTCTTAAATGCCTTACTGAAGATACTGTGGGAAGAAAAACCACTTACCTCGGCCAGGTATGATATCTTATATTGGTCGAATTTAGGTTCATTCTTTATTTTTTCTATAATATAGCGAATCCTCAATCCATTGATATAATCATTAAAGTTCATCTCCTTATGAGTATTGATAATTTTCGACAAGGTGATGGTATTGGTTTCAAGGTAACTTGCCAGAAATGCCAAGCTCATTTTACTATCCACAAACAACTCCCCTTCTTCGAACTCTTCCAACTTATCAAGAATTCTAGCAGTTTTATCATCTATCTCCTTGGATTGATTTTCAGCTATAGCTTCCTGATTAACTGCCTCTTTTTTATTAAGGGCCAGGTCTTTATTTTTCTTATTCTGACTTAATTGTTCAAGGTAATCCTGAATCTTCTTTTTATTCTTTTTATTTTCCTTGATCTGGTAAACGAGTACCACTCCTAATCCGGCAATTAAAATTGCCAATCCAAAGAGGATATATCTTAATTTGAAATTTGTACTTTCTTTGGCGGAGATATCCTTTTGTAATTTTCCAACCTCAAGGTTATTGATAAAGGAATTGATAAAAGTAGATCGTTTGTTATCATTCAATGCTTCATCCTGTTCCATGTATAACCCAGAATAACGCAGTGTTTTCTCGGTATCCCCCAATTCCTTACTTGCCAGGGATGCATATCGGTAGGATTCCATTTCATATTTTATATAATCTGCTACCAGCATATGATTATTAATAGCATTCTCTAGATAATCCAGGGATTGCTGATAATCTTCCAATTGATAATATGCCATTCCTAAGAAGACTTTCGCCATATAGGCATCCTCTTTGAAATCCTTTCTTTGGTTGATATCAATCACTTCTTTAAAGAAAGGGATTGCTTTTTCAAATTCCTTTTTAAAGAAATGATATTTCCCTTTTACAAGAATTTCATGAACAAAGGTGCTTGTGGTGTCACCTTTAAAATTCTCTGCATAAATATCATCTACGAGTTTCAGGTTCTTTTCAGCATGGTCGAAATCTTCTTTTAGAATATAACCACATGCTAGGTTTACGGCTAAAGTGGCAATTGAATTAATATGGAACCTCTTTTCTTCAAGGGGCATTTTATCGGTCTTGATAGCTTGCAACTCCTTGATGCCTACTTCCAAATTATGATTATATACATCGAAGTTTCCACTTAAATAGTAAAAGTAATCATACTCTGCTTTGGCAAGAACTCGATCAGTGCCATCCGCAAAACTCTCCACAAACTTTTCAGCTTGTAAAAAGGCTTCTTTACTTTTAGCATATTCAGATTTCTTATAATATACCTCAGCTGCTCCCATTTTAGCATTGAATTGATTGTTGGGATCATTGGTAAGTTTAGAGATTGAATCTAATTTTTGCAGGTACTTAAGGGTAATATCCAAGTCGCCATTTTCGGCAGTTAGGTAATAATACCAGGTATATAATAATTTTTTTTCGTCTTGGCTGAGTTTCTGTTTTTCGAGGTAGTCCAGGTAAAGGGTAGATCGAGTTTCAAATGCCTTGTCTATTAATTCATCATGGGAGTATTTGCTTAAACTATCAGCAGTGTTTTGAGCATTTGTAACAAAACCACTTAACAATAAGTTGATAAAAACAAAACAAGATAAAATTGAATACTTACTCCTCATGTACTGAACTACAGTTAAATAATCATAGAATTAGATAACCAGAATTAATTTTTTTGCGAAGAACAATTTAAATTAAATGGTCATTAGCGTAAATATAATTTTTTTTACCAATTATGATGAACTTCATTATCAAAATGCTAATGTTTTCACAAAATTAATTACATGTTCAACCATTTAATTTAATATTCATAATAAGCAATTATGAGGTAGGCATGGCTTTCATTACTTTTTTCATGACGGCTGGCAAGTGTAGTAAATCAAAATCGTGATCAAATAATAAATAGCGTTTTTCCCATTTATTGCAATATTTATCCTTAAAATCTCTTTGGTTATGAAACTTTTTGAATTTTGGAAAATTACTGGATACAAATTGCATGATATGTTCTGCAGCATTATCAGGTTTTTCAATTCCAACCAATGGAACCATACCTAGATTGATATATCTAAAATCGTTGGACTTCGCATATTCAATTAATTTGACGATCAATCCATCCATACAAGCACTTGGGGCATCAGTCACTTTACGGAATAGATCATAGGTACATTCATCCAAAGCGTAATCGGGAATAATATTTAAAAATGATACAACTTTCCCTTCCTTATTTTCAATGCAGATGATATCTGAGGAGCGCAAGTTTTCCATATCAAATTGGCCTTGGGAAAAAATCACTTCTGTTCTGTTATTTTCCAGGAGCCATTCTCCAGAAACGGCCGCCAATTCGCTCAGCAATTCCTGAGATTGAGGTGCAGTGTGAATCACCGCCTTATAACCATTTTTTTCCAGGTAGTTCAATCCATTACGTAAGGATTTTCTAGACTTACCTTGCAAGGAGAACTGTTGCACATCTACAATTCCCTCCTCCCCGATCAATAATTTCTTTTTCTTCAAACTTTGAAAGTTCAATAAGCCATCCTCAGATATTCTGAAGTAAATGCTCTTTAAACCATTTTTCATACAATATTCATCGAACTCCTGAATAACATCTTCCTTATCTGTCCAATGACAAACAGGTTCGTCCAAAACCACAGCATATTTATTTGCCACTCGGTAGGAAACAAAACCTAGGTAGAATTTAGAGAAATAGAGCTCTTTTTCATTTGAGATTTTAAAATAATCAAGCGAAGAATTTCCAAATCTTTCCATGAGATTCTTGGCTAATGCCCTTTTATCTTGATCACAGTTGGCAGCGATATATTTTTTTGAGCGAAGGATCGTATAAAAAAATAAAATCCAGCAGCCAAAACCCAATGCATGTATTATATGCAAAAACTCCCTACCGAAATTAGTTCTAGGTTCTAGTCCTGCATCCGAAAACAACAGGAAACCACGCATGGCATAGATAAAAGACTCCCTCCAAGTAAAATCAATTCCGAAATGTCTTTTGTCAATAATATAAAAACTGAGAGTTTCAAAAATTACGATGGCAATAAAACTAAAGATGAAAGTCAATACCCCTATTCTCACCCAATAATTATTGGCTTGAACCCGATATTCCTTATGATTGAAGAGTAGAAAGACCAGGGTAATTGCAGCTACGATAGATTCTTCATAATCGATGCCCTTTAATAGGTGACCTATTAAGGATATCACACAAAAACAAGAGGCAAACCAGAAAGCATTCCTGAATCCTTTCAACAAATAGGTTGAAGAAACAATCAAACCTATACCAATAATCAGAACCATTAGTTTGGAAATAGCGAGAGTTTCCGCAGGGAAATAAAATCGTTCCAGGTGCAATCGATCCGCAATTGGAGGTAAAAGGACCGATATAATATTGATTATTCCTAGAATAAAAATCATGACTGCAGGTCCAATTCGAGTGAGTAATTGGGTTCCTTTCATTGAAAAGGAAATAAATCCAAAAATAAGGGGCAGCCAAAATTCAAAGAATCGATACAGAATGGTGATACCTATCCCTTGTTCATGGGTATATCCGAATTTTTTAAAAATTAAGAACATGGATAACTCGACAGCACCCAATCCGCGCAAAAAAGGGGAAACAATCATTAAAAGGGTAGAAATAATATAACCTAGGATTGCAGCTTCGAAGGACAATGGCAAGCCCAAAGCCATCATGGCAATTAGGATATGGATAATCCCGCAAAACTCCACCAATACACTAAAAAGAAGTGATAAAGCCAAATAACGTTTATTTACAGCGGATGAAAAGAGATTTGAAATTTGGAAAATCGTTTTTGGAAACTTTTTCTCAATGAAATAATAGATTGAAGTCTTATAACGAAAAGAGTAAATTATATAAAAAGAAATGGCCAGGATTAATCCTAAGGTCAATAAGGGAATCAGGAGATTTCCGTATTGCTTACTTTGGAAAAAACTATAAAGCAAAGCAGGAACAGCTAATAAAAAAACCGAGAATAGGGCAATATAACCATAAACGATACTGGTTTGATGAATCAGAGTTTTATTCAGGTTCATCCGTCTAAGTTGAGTAGTTGTATAGGCCAAGGAAGAAATACCTCCTGCAGGAAGGAATACGCTTAAAAAATTACGTTTCAGAAATAATTCTAGGGCAACCTTTAAACTAATGTTTATACCCACTGCTTTAAAGCTGGCTACATACATATAGCCTTCCATGAAAATAAAGAAAAACGTCAATAATAATCCGCCAATGAACCAATAAGGATTGCAACTTTGGATTAAAGGCATAATTTGTTCAATCTCCTTGCGTTGATCCCTGAAAAATATAAATGCGAATAAGATGATGAGAATACCCAGTAATTCCTTCCAGTAACGTAAAGGTTTAAGTTTTTTGAGGTAAAGAGCTACTTTTTTAGCCATAAAAAATAAAAAAATCAAAAAGTTTGTATAAAACTAGATAGCCCATATTTACAATTAGTTAAAAAATTATAATTTGTTTATAAATTAATTATTAGTTCCTTGTTAAGGGTTATTACAAAAATGAATTTTGAACAAACGATTGCTTTCTTCAAAAACTTTTAAATCAATTTTAGCATGTATATCTTCAAGAATTCAAACAAAATAACCACATGATAAAATTCTTAAAATCAATATGCTATCAGAGCAGCTTGATCCTTGGATTAAGCTTAACTTTAGCATGTTCAAAACAAACTGTACTTGCCAATAAACCTATTAACCAATCCGACAGTACGTATTCGATTCCATTAGCTGGAAATGCCTTTATTACCGTATTTGATGGCCAAACAACAGAGCGTATCACAGAAAATGGTTTGACTAATTGGAAAAATTCAAAAACTATTATCAGCACCTATCTTCGTGTCCATAAAGCGGGCAATTTAAAGCTGTCATTAAACAGCAAGTCCAATTCAGGCAATAGTTCTATTAAGGTTTCCGTAAATGGAGTGAGCAAAAAGGTTGACTTAAAAAACGGAAGTTCTACAACAACTGAAGTAGGAAGTTTTAAAGTGGACACAGGCTATTTAAAAATTGATGTACAAGGCATAGATAAGTCAGGAGATAATTTTGGAGAATTAAATAGTTTTTCAGCAACAGGTGACGCTGTAAGCATGGGTTTAACTTATTGTAATGATCCGGAATATTATTACTGGGCAAGAAGAGGACCTTCTTGTCACCTAGCCTACATTGCACCGAGTAATGATAAAATCCAGTATTACTATTCGGAAATTGAAGTTCCAGTTGGTTCAGATCCTGTTGGTTCATATTATATGGCGAATGGATTCAGTGAGGGATATTTTGGAATCCAGGTGAATTCTCCAACCGAAAGAAGAGTTTTGTTTTCCGTATGGAGTCCGTACAGTACTGATGATCCAAATGCTATTCCAGATGATCAGAAGATAATCATGAATAAAAAAGGAACTAATGTTCATACAGGAGAATTCGGAAATGAGGGATCAGGAGGACAGAGTTATTTAAAATACAATTGGAAAGCAGGAAGCACATACAAATTTCTTTTAAAGGGCGAACCAGATGGCAAGGGAAAAACCGATTATACGGCATGGTTTTTTGCGCCGGAAGAAGGTAAGTGGCAATTAATTGCGAGTTTCAAAAGACCAAAGACAGATAAATATCTGACTGGATTTCATTCTTTCTTAGAGAATTTCAGTCCAAATCAAGGTTACCATTCAAGAACAGCGAACTATAAAAATCAATGGGTAAGAACAGCGGATGGAAAATGGCTAAAAGTGACAGAAGCAAAATTTACTGTTGACAATACATACCATGCGAAACAGAGGATTGATGCTATTGGTGGTAAAAACAAGGATGGATATTTTTTGAAGAACGGTGGTTTCTTTAGTGAATTAGTTCCTCCAAATTCACGATTTATTTTTGATAATGTTCAAAAGAATCCTGAGATAGACTTCAGTAAATTACCATAAATCACTCATTATTAAAGTGTAACACTAAGTGTTACACTTTCTTTATATATTGTATGCTTTCCGTCCTAATTTAGTATATTTACTTTGATGATACATGTTGCCTGTGCCTTAATAGAAAAAGATCAACAATTATTAATTTGTCAAAGATCTGCTGAGATGAAACTACCATTAAAATGGGAGTTTCCTGGAGGGAAATTGGAAGAAGGGGAAACCTTGGAGGAATGTTTAGTAAGGGAAGTATTGGAGGAAATTGATTTAAATATTCAAATTGGGGAACAGCTTACTAAAGTAGAGTACCACTATCCTGATTTTTCATTAACCTTATACCCATTTGTATGTTCGATAAAAAGTGGTGATGTAAAAGCCAATGAGCATGCGCAAGTACTTTGGGTTGATCGGACCGAATTATTCCGATTTGACTGGGCTAATGCTGATCTTCCTATCGTAGAGGAGTACATTCGTACTCGCCGAGAAGAGGTTTAATAATTCGAATTTTAATTTTTTATGGAAATAGAAAAGGAATGGTTTTACCCATCCCTTTCCTATTATTTCCATTAGAGTAATTGTCTCAATGCCAATTCATAAGCTCGAGATGATATATTGATCTTGGTTTCTGGACTATAACTATGAATTTGTTCTAGTGCTTTTCGGATAACGTCTGAAACATCCTTGAACAGGGAATCATCACTGATTTCGATATTAGGTTGCATTAAATAAGCGAACACCCTTGCCATGCCACAATTGGCTACAAAGTCTGGAATTACCGCAACATGTTGATCTGCATATTCCATTACCGGTCCGTAAAAAATCTCACGGTCAGCGAATGGCACATTTGCTCCAGAAGCAATTACTTCCAGCCCATTGCCAACCATTTCTTGAATCTGCTCTTTGGAAACCAACCTTGAAGCCGCAGCTGGAATAAAAATTTCAGCACCTAAACTCCATACTTTTTCGTTAATCTCATCGAATGGAATCATAGACTCTGAATTCAATGAATTACCATTTCTATTTAAAAACAAAGATTTGATCTCTTCTTCAGTGAAGCCATCTTCATTAATTAATCCGCCGACGCGATCGATAATTCCTACAACCTTTACTCCGTGCTTGCTCAAATAGAACGCTGCAGAGGCTGCAACATTACCCCATCCTTGAATGATTGCTCTCTTTCCGACTAAATTGCTAGCGTATAAATCATAAAAATGCCTTACAGATTCAGCAACTCCAAATCCGGTGATCATATCGGCAACTTTGAATTTTCTTTTTAAATCAGGGCTATATTGAGAATCTTCCAAAACCTTGGAAACACCATAGCGAAGCTGACCAATCTGGTGAATGCGGCCATTTTCCCGAATATCAAAGTGTCCATTCAGAACACCTTCTTGAGGGTGCCACAGACCAAATTGCTCGGTTAATGGAATAACATCATGGATTTCATCCACATTCAAATCACCTCCCGTACCATAATAATTCTTCAATAATGGAGTCACAACTTTAAACCAACGTTCTAATACATCGTGCTTCCTTGGATCGGCAGGGTCAAAATTAATCCCTGATTTGGCACCACCGATTGATGGTCCAGAAACGGTAAATTTTACCTCCATGGTTTTTGCCAGGGATTCAACTTCATTACGGTCCAAGCCTAAGCGCATTCTGGTTCCACCACCTGCAGCCCCTCCACGTAATGAGTTGATAACAACCCAACCTTCAGCTTCTGTTTCTGTATCTTTCCATTCAAAGACAATCTCTGGTTTCTTCTCTTCAAACTCCTTTAAAAGGTCCTTCATTATTAATAAGTTCATCTGTAAATCCCTATAAATTACCGCGTTTCTCTTGTTCTCTTTCAATTGCTTCAAATAGCGCCTTGAAATTTCCTGCTCCAAAACTTTGAGCTCCCTTACGTTGAATAATTTCAAAAAATAGGGTTGGACGATCTTCAATTGGTTTGGTGAAAATCTGTAACAAGTAACCTTCTTCATCGCGATCCACCAAGATTCCCAATTCTTGGATGGCTTTAATTTCTTCGTCAATCTCACCAACGCGTTCAGGTAACATATCGTAATAAGCTTCAGGCGGAGCCCCTAGGAACTCTACCCCTCTTGCTTTTAATGCCTTTACGGTTTTTAAAATATCATGAGTTGCTAATGCAGCATGCTGAACACCTTCACCTTCATAAAATTCTAAATATTCTTCAATTTGAGATTTCTTCTTGCCTTCGGCAGGTTCATTGATAGGAAATTTGACATATCCATTTCCATTGCTCATCACCTTACTCATCAATGCGGAATACTCGGTATTTATTTGTTTGTCATCGAAAGAAAGGATATTCACAAAACCCATTACATTTTGGTACCATTCCACGGTTTCATTCATTCGATCCCAGCCCACATTACCTACACAGTGATCCACATAAAGTAGTCCGGTTTCTTCAGGCTGGTAATCACTTTCCCATTTAACATAGCCAGGCATAAATTGTCCTGAATAGTTTTTACGTTCCACGAACATGTGTACTGTTTCGCCATAAGTATAAATCCCGGCTGTTCTCACCTCACCAAATTCATCCTGACGAACTTCTAGCTCCTGATATACTTTTGCGCCGCGTTTAACGGTTTCATGGAGTGATTTTTCTGCATCATCTACCCATAGCGCCAAGATCTTTACCCCATCACCATGTTTTTTCACATGTTCTGAAATTGGGCTATCCGATTTCAAAGCAGTCGTCAATACGATCCTGATTTTATTTTGCTTCAAGACATAGGAAGCTCTATCTCTAACTCCGGTTTCAGGTCCTGCATAAGCTTCAGATTGAAACCCAAAAGCTGTTTTATAAAAATGGGCAGCTTGCTTGGCATTACCCACATAAAATTCTATATAGTCTGTTCCATTGATTGGCAAAAAATCCTGCGCCTTGGCAATCTTTTCAGCAAATGTTTGTGTCATAATTTATTTATTGATACTTAGTTAATCCATGATTTATAATAATCCTGATCCTCAATTTCCAATGCTTGTTCAGTTAGCATCAATGGACGGAAAGGATCGATCATTACGGCTAATTCTTCCGTTCTGGTTTGTCCAATACTTTTTTCCACCGTACCTGGATGAGGTCCATGTGGGATACCTCCAGGGTGTAAAGTGATTTGTCCTCTTTCAACCGACTTTCTGCTCATAAAATCGCCATCTACATAATATAGAACCTCATCAGAGTCAACATTACTATGGTTATAAGGAGCTGGAATAGAATCGGGGTGATAATCATACATTCGAGGGCAGAAACTGCATAAGACAAAAGAATTGGTCTCGAAGGTTTGATGTACAGGAGGAGGTTGGTGCAACATTCCGGTAATAGGCATAAAATCGTGGATTGAGAATGCCCATGGATAGTGATAACCGTCCCATCCGACGAAGTCAAAAGGATGGGTACCATAGATATATGGATAAATTAAGCCTTGTTTTTTAATCTTTATTTCAAAATCTCCGGCTTCATCGTAAGTTTTCAGGTTCTGTGGTCTTCGGATATCTCTTTCGCAGAAAGGAGCATGTTCCATTAATTGACCGAATTCATTTCTATACCGTTTCGGAGTCTTGATAGGCTCAAAAGATTCTACAATAAATAAACGATTCTTGTCGGTATCAAAGGATATCTGATAGATTACTCCTCTCGGAATAACCAGATAATCACCGTATCCAAAAGGAATTTCACCATAGCCTGTTTTTAAGGTTCCAGAACCTTCATGAACAAAAATAACCTCATCTGCTTGGCTATTCTTATAAAAATAAGTGTCCATGGACTGTTGAGGAGCGGCCAATGAGATATGGAGATCTGAATTTACCAGAACAGGTACTCTGCTTTCAAGGAAGTCTTTCTGAGGTTTAACTTGAAAGCCACGAAGGCTGGTATGTTTCAGATGTTTTTCACGAGCAATCTTAGGATTGACATCATAAGGCTCTTTAATTTCTTTTACGATGGTTGGTGGATAACAATGGTACACTAGAGAATAGACACTGGAAAATCCATGTGTAGACACTAGTTCTTCGGAAAATAATTCGCCATTGTCTTTTCTAAAAACGGTATGACGTTTTGGAGGAATCTTACCTAATTGATGATAAAGTGGCATAATATTAAGTTTAAAAAAAATGATTGTAATATGATTGATTTACATAGCCTATGGCTAGATATCACTTAGAAAAGAATTATTTTTGGTATTAGTATTGGGCAAAAACAACATCAGCAATCAGCGCCTTAATATAAGGCATCAAACCTTTTGGTAGGTTCTTTGGCTTTATGTTGCTCACGTTCATAATGGTATCAATTATTTCAAATATACCCTTTATAATTTTATATTTACATAAACAAATAGAAAATAAATATGGTATTATGAAATTTAATTTCTTCTACCTGAATTATTATAACCTTTATAAATTAATGAGCGAAGCTTTCAAAAATTCATTATGAAAATTGTAACATACTTAGAAAATGGCAATGAACAGCTTGGATTTATTATTGAAAATCAAGTATTTCCGAGCCATATGCTATCCGATCAGCTTCCGAATTCCAGTCTGGAATTAATAAAGCTGGGACAAGAAGGCTTATCGTTAGCAGAAAATGCCATTCAGAATTTCATAAAAATTGAAGATTTTCAAAATGAAGGTCTTTCCTTTTCGGAAATTACCTTATGTGCTCCCATTCCTAATCCCCCATCCTTTCGCGATGCCTATGCATTCAGACAACATGTGGAAACTTCCCGATTGAATCGAGGTTTAGAAATGATCCCAGAGTTTGATGAATTTCCAGTTTTTTACTTTTCAAATCATCAAGCTATTCATGGTCCTGGTCCAGTATATTGTATGCCCAAGCATTTTGACAAATTGGATTTTGAATTAGAGGTGGCCATTGTTATTTTGAAAGAAGGAAGGAACATCAAGGTCGCTGAGGCAGATCAATATATCGCAGGGTTAATGATCCTCAATGATCTTAGCGCGCGGCATTTACAGATGCAAGAGATGAAACTGAACCTTGGACCCGCTAAAGGGAAAGATTTTGCCAGTATGTTTGGTCCGTACCTGCTGACACTGGATGAATTGGAGTCTTATAAAACCAATCCTTTGGAAGGTCATTCAGGAAATGCCTATGATCTGCAAATGAGATGTTGGGTGAATGATAAATTGTGTTCAGAAGGAACCTTAGCCAGCATGAATTGGACATTTGCTGAAATTATCGAAAGGGTTTCTTATGGAGTCACCCTTTATCCAGGTGATATCATTGGCTCGGGAACTGTAGGTACTGGTTGTTTGCTTGAAATAAATGGGACTGGAAAACGTAAAGATCCGAATTATCAAGAATTCTGGATTCAACCTAAGGACAAGATTAGCATGGAAGTTACAGGCTTAGGGAAACTAGAAAATTATATTTATAAAGAGGAAGAATCAGAATAAAAAACAATAATTAGATAGATATGCAGTTTAATGAAATCAAGACTTTCGACCAAAAAACTCACGGGTCCCTATTTGATAATTTAATAAAATATGCCATAGCTCCCAGACCGATTTGCTTTGCTTCAACAATTGATAAGAACGGAAAAGTTAACCTTAGCCCTTTCAGCTATTTTAACTTTATGTCACATAATCCACCTATCTGCGTTTTTTCACCATTAACAAGGATGCGGGATGGAAAGGATAAACATACGCTGGAAAATATTCGGGAAGTACCTGAAGTGGTGATCAATATTGTAAACTACAATATGGTGCAACAGCAATCGCTCGCGAGTACTGAATATGCCAAAGAAGTCGATGAATTTGACAAATCAGGATTTACAGCTATTCCTTCACAACATATCAAACCACCGCGTGTTGCTGAGTCTCCAGTTCAATTGGAGTGTAGGGTTAAAGAGATTATTACCATCCAGGAAGGCGGAGGAACAGGGAACCTTGTACTTGCTGAAGTTATATGCATGCATATTCAAGGGAACTTATTGAATGAGCATGATCAAATGGATCAGGCTGCTTTGGATCTGGTTGCAAGATTGGGTGGGGATTGGTATTGTCGGGTGACGAAGGATAACCTCTTCGAGGTTCCAAAACCATTAAGAAAATTAGGGATTGGTGTTGATCAGTTGCCGGAGGCTGTTCGGAATTCTTCCATTCTAACCGGAAATCAATTAGGCCTCTTAGCGAATATTGAAGCTATTCCAGAGTTAGGGACCGAAATTAAAGAAGATGAGCATGTTAATTCCTTGCTCAGCATGTGGCAGAATGACGAAACTCAATTGAATAATGAGCTACAACGTTATGCTGCCAAGCTTTTAGATGAAAACGAAGTTGAAAAAGCCTGGCAGGTATTATTAATAAACTAATTCTAAGTTTATCGGCTGGGTTTCTGCTAGTCTTATACCATCAGAAATTAACTTATCAAGGTCAAGATTATTCTTGGCCTTTTCTTTTAATCGTTGTAAGATGGTATGTTCAAACTCGACTTCTTGTCTATTAATTGCCAATTCGTATAACTCTACTAATGCTAGCCAGTCTTGGGAAAAACGGTTCTCCAGACTTTCCAAATAATGATTAAAGTCTAATTCCAGATTTTCTTCTCTCGCTTTTCTGATTTCTTTATAAAACTTATGCAACTCCATTTGCTCCGTTGACCAGACTTGCTTTTCAGTTTTCATTTCAGAAATACTGATTTCAGGTTCATAAGCATATTTATCGGCTGCTCCTGCATAAACAGAGTTTACATAACTTCCTACAGCCATATCATAGGTACCCCATTCTGGTTGGAAAAGAATTTGATTCGTGGGTTCATGGACTACAGTACAATCGTTAAAACTGATCAACAATAAAAATCCTTCTTCATCAAATACAAAAGATTTTACCGTTCCGGAAACAAGAATTCCAGATTTGAAATAGATTGTTCCAGGCTTATCCTGGACTAAACCCATTTCTTCCAGATCAGCTAGCTTACATTGTTCCAATGGTAATCGTCTTCCAAGCAGTAAACCTACAGGTGAGCTAAATCCATCCTTGTGATATTGTTTTCCCTGGCCTTCTAACTCTTTATTTTTATAAGCTAAGGCTGTCGGACCATTTGTCTTAATTGCAATTAGTTCTTCGCCAAGAAATGTTGAAATAAAGACTCCCGAAATTTGAAGTCCAGAACTTAATTCAACTGTACAAACATTATTACTGTCAATTGCTTTTTCCATTGCTTCCTTGCCCCCAACGCGAAACGCCATGGTTTTCGAAAATTCTTCAAGAACATCATAAGCATGCTGAAAGTCTGGTGTAACAAACAATTGCGGTTGAGGCTTTGTGATATCGTAGGAAAACTGGAGTGTATCTAAGTTATAAGGCAATTTTGCAACTTCAGGTTGCATACAGGTTGCACTTTCACCGATTGATGATAATAATCCTGCACCATAGATTTTATGATCTTCAACAGAACCAATTAATCCGTATTCAACTGTCCACCAGTGCAAACGGCTCAATAAAGCCATTTCAGATGGTTCACCCATATTGCTGGAAATGGAGTTGAATTTATCGGTAGCTTCTTTAATTTCCTCCTCAGAGGCATCTTCTTTTTCTTTAATGATGGATAAAGCCCGAATAGCTTCATAAAGTTCGAAATCCTTGCCTGAACTCATTGCCTTGGATCCTATTTCTCCGAAATGTTGCAAATAAGCTGCATATTCGGGTTCTCCAATAATCGGAGCATGACCAGAAGATTCATGAATAATATCAGGTGCTGGGGTGTAGGTGATATGTTCAATTTGTCGAATATCTGCTGCAATGACCAATACACAATGGGCTTGAAATTCCATGAAAGCAGCTGGAGGGATAAAGCCATCAACGGTGACAGCTCCCCAACCAATCTTCTTCAAACTATCGTTCATGGATTGCAGATTTGGAATGCGTTCGATGGTTAATCCAGCTTTTGTCAAGCCAGGAATATAAGGGTAGTAAGCGATGTCTTTTAAATAGGCATAATTCTGACGCATTACATAGCGCCATATTGCCTGATCCAACGCACTATAACGCTCATAGGCCTGTTCAACCACATATCTTTGCAAATGTTTTGGTAACTGCTGTAAAACTGGATTATCGTACGTATTCATGGGAATAATGTTTATACAAACTTAAAACTTTTAACTAGACAAACAAAATACTACCTATTTTTAAAATGAAATCTTGATGCACTTTCAGAATTTGAATAATGGGATATAAGGTATACTATTTCAAGCTGGTAGCCCCTTCCAAACAGATGTAAATAAACACTAAAACTAAATTAATTAATTCTAAACCTAACTATTTCATATTTTTGCAAAACTTCTTAGCCAATTATACTGTTATGTGGTTAAGAAACCTGTCGATAAACTTGAAAGACAGGTTTTTATATGTTATGGAGGAAAATCTTAGACTATTTGACCTTGCATTAAGGCAAGTAACGCTATTCCCGGGCCTGAATATGTTCTCGCATAAAAAGGAAGGAGAATGGAAAACTCTGACTTCTGAGGAGTTTTTAGAAAAAGTAAATGCCCTTTCGAAAGGCTTAATCGAATTGGGAGTAAAACCCAATGACAAGGTTGGATTGATTGCAGATAGCAGTATCGAATGGCATATTGTTGATTTTGCCATCCAACAAATCGGTGCCGTAGTAGTGGCAATCTATCCTAACATCAGTGATACTGATTATCAGTTTATTTTCAATGATGCAGAAATAAAGCTTTGCATCGTGAGCACAAAAAGTCTCTACAAACGTCTTACCGAATTAACAGACTCTATTTATACCTTGAAGTATATCTTCTGTATTGAAAAGCATGAGGATGTACGAAATTGGGAAGAATTGAATAAGGTAGGAGAGCATATTGCAGATTCGAAAATTGAGGAATTAAGAGCACAGGTTAAACATACCGACTTGGCAACTTTAATCTATACCTCCGGAACGACTGGAAAACCAAAGGGTGTAATGCTAACGCATCATAATATTATTTCGAATGTTGAAGCTGCGCGTGAGATAACTCCATGTAAAGCCTATGATCGGGCATTTACCTTTCTTCCACCCTGCCATGCTTATGAAAGAATGGTTATTTATACTTACTTGTATATTGGGATCACCGTTCATATTGCTGAATCCTTGGATAAAATTGGGCCAAATATTACCGAGGTAAAACCTCATATTATGACTGCAGTTCCTCGGATTTTGGAGAAAGTGTATGAGAAAATCATGAAGACGGGAATGGAACTGACGGGCTTTAAACGCAAGATCTTTGATTGGGCGGTTGAAATCGCAGAACAATATGATCCAAACCCTGAAAAACGCAGTTTTGGATATAATCTAAAATTAAAGCTTGCTCAGAAATTGGTATTAGACAAATGGTACCAAGCCTTGGGAGGCCATCTGCTAACTGTAGCTTCAGGAAGTGCATCCTTACAAGCCAAATTGGCTCGTGTATTTCTTGCTGCAGGAATCCCCCTTTATGAAGGCTATGGAATGACAGAAGCCTCGCCGTTGATTTCGGTAAACCATTATCTGAAAGGAATTCGTATAGGAACTGTTGGCTTAGCAGTAAAATACGTTGAAATAAAACTGGCTGACGATGGGGAAATCTTGGTAAAAGGTCCCAATGTGATGCAAGGATATTATAAAAACCCAGAAGAAACCAATAAAACCATTATTGATGGTTGGTTGCATACCGGCGATATAGGAACTTGGGAAGACGAAGTCTTTCTGAAAATTATCGACCGAAAGAAAGAAATGTTTAAAATCTCTGGGGGAAAATACGTAGTACCACAACCTATTGAGAAGAAACTATTGGAATCGAATTATATTGAACAAGCAATGGTCATTGGTGATGGACAAAAATTTGCCTCTGCATTTATTGTTCCCAACTATGCTCATTTACAAGATTGGTCGAAAAGTGAAGCTCCAGAATTAAAAGGAATGCCAAAAGACCAATTCCTGACGGAAGCCAAAGTGATTCGTAAAATCAATAAAGAGGTTCAAAATGCAAATCAACATTTTGGAAATTGGGAACAAATTAAAAAACCAATTATCCTTCCTGATGAATTTACCATTGAAAATGGAGAGCTTACCCCTACCCTGAAAATGAAAAGGAAAGTAATTCTTGAGAAGTACAAAAAGGAATTCGACCACCTTTATAATGTAGCTGAGTAATATTCATAAAAATTTTATCTTTCTTATCCTAGGTCAACATTTAGTTAACCTTAGAGTTCTACTTTTACAGAATAATAAAAACTATAATTTTACAATTTTGTTGATTGGATATGAAAGATAAATTTATCAACCTACCTCTAAAGAGAAACGAAGAATTAAGCCGATTTGAACTAGATGTTGATGGTCATATTGCCTTTATAGATTATAAGGAGACTAGTAGTACTATCGCATTAATCCATACTGAAGCTCCTCCTGAATTAGCAGGTAGCGGAGCTGCAGCAGCATTGGTAGAAAAAACGCTGCATTATATCAAAGATTCAGGCAAAACAGTATCACCTTACTGTCCGTATGTATTTGCATTTATTAAGAAAAATCCAGAATGGAAAGAATTGGTATCTCCAAGATTTCCTAACTATAACGAACTGTAAACAATATTTTTAAGTATAATTTTATAACAATAAAAAGGTCGCCTATCCAAGATTGGCGACCTTTTTATTGTTATTTGAATTCAAAAAGAAGGTGCAGCTTTTCAGCTGCACCAAGCAATCATTATTAACAACAAACTATTTTTTGATCCAAGTATCCAGAAGCGTTCTAAGCTTTGGATCCGAGGGTCTTGGACTATCAGCGGAGATAAGATTTCCATTTTTATCCATCAATATATAACGAGGGATGGCATTGACTTTATAAGCAGTTGAAAGAGGATTATTAGGTCCTGCATGTAATTGAATACCTTTCGGCTTTTTTTCCTCCATATATTCCAGCCATTTTGCTTTATCCTGATCCGTTGAAATTCCCACGAAGGCAACAGTTTTATCCTTATAATCTTCATTTAGTTTTTCCCAATGAGGCTCCTCAGCGCGACAAGGTCCGCACCATGTTGCCCATAAATCCAATAACACAACTTTGCCTTTCAGATCTTTTAAACTAACTACTTTATCATTCAAATCCTTGAAGCTAAAGTTAAATCCAGGAACTCCTTCTTTGGTTTCAGCCAACCTCATCTCAATAGCTTGAGCCCTGGCTTTCTGATCTTCCAAAACTAAATTTTGCTTGTTTTTTTCCAACAAATTAAGATAGGCTTCCATTGAATTTAATCGCTCAGCATAATTTAAGAAATACTGACCTTTCAAAACTTGATTTGGGATACTACTTAATAGGTTTTCTAAATTATATTCCTTTAACCCTTGATTTTTGAACATCACCAGGCTATTCAAGAAACGATCGCCAAATGGATATTTTAATAACCAATCCGTCATATATTCATCCGGTTTGAAATCCATGTAGTAATCACTGTATTCTTCTTTGCTAGGATGTGCCGAATGGGGTATATATAAAAAATTAATAGCATAAAAAGCAAGATCAGTTTTTACAATCTGTTCAAATTGTTTATCGAATTCTATGTTTCCCGTCTTCGGATCCTTACTCAAATCCTTAATATTTGAAGCAATCTCCTCCAATTCAGGAAAGAAGTCCACATAAGTACTATTTCCTAAAGTGAGTGCTTTGGTTTGGATGTTTTTAACCGCAGTTTCCCATTGATAAAGGGCATCGTTTTCCTTACTGTTACTTTTTATTAATTTATATCCATCGGCATCTGCACTTACTTCCAAATCTTCATTTCCACGGAAGTATAATTTATTGATTCCTTGTGTCATTATGGAGGAACCATAACCAAAGCAATAGAAGCCTTCATATTCTGGAGTAAACCTGAAGGCAAATCTACCTTGGGAATCCGGAACGGATGAAGCTACTTCGAGCATCCTTCCATTTATTACTTTGTATAAAAACATCTTTTTAAATTTCCCAGGCTCTACCGTCCCGGTGATGTTACTTACTTGTGCCCAAGAACTTAAGGCCAAGAAAATAAGAAATATTGTTGTTATTAATTTTTTCATAGAATTATTACTTGTGCTTGAATTGTTAAATTTTTATGGTCGATCCATCCTGAAATAGAATGGTAATCGTTTCATTTTTCGCCTTATCTAGAAGACTTTGTAAGGACTCTTTTTTCTGGATCAATTGTCCTGTTGGGATTCCCATAATTTCTTTGATAGGTAGACCAATTTTTTCGTGGATATCTGGTCTTGCCGGATCGGTCAAGACTTGGAGTTCAGCTTTTTGATTCCAGCCCAAAACGGTTGATCGAATAAGAAAATCGAAAGGTAGGTCATGAAGTTTGTTTGGGCTGAAATGTATTTCACTATCAGCGATATTGATCCATAAATTATACCTGGAGATAAATCTGTTTCCGATAGAACCCGATTCAGGTGGACTCCAATTTTGGTTACTGGACGAACCAGCCATCAAGGAAACGGGCATGTTTTCTGAAGGAGCTAACCCATTCAAATGAAATGCGGCCGCTTTTCCGTAAAAAGTTGGTGTATTGATTCCAAAGCTTAAGGTATTGGTTTGTCCATCTGGCTTAAAGCCACTAACTAATAAGCGATTTTTCAAAACAAATGGCCGGAAACATATTAAGCTATAGGAAGCTCCGGTATCAAAAATAAATTGTCCTTCAGCCTTTTTTCCTTCTAACAGTTCTAAGGTTGCAGGAATTTCAATTAAACTGGATGGTAAAGAAATTGGTACTAGCTTTCCATTTTTCGGGTACTCTATTGCCCCAAAATCATAAAGGTTAATCTTATTCTCATCATAATTTATTTCTGTAATAAACCTTTTCAACAAGCTGTTCCCGATAATTCCATCAGTATTTTTTTCATCATGGGAAGGAAAAATGGCGATGCTCATATCATCCATTTCCAAATCAGCTATACGAACTTTATTTTGATCAGAAACTTGGATTTCTTGGTTTCCACCTACTACTGAAGCATTGTTGGTTCGAGTAATGTTTAAGCGCAAGGTTTTTGCTAACCCTTCATTAATTGCCATACCATCCGCACCAGTATCAAATAATAATTTGAGGGGATTCGGATGATTATTGATATATACCTTCAGGATAATCGCACCGGCATGGTTTTCAAAAGGTATGCTAGCTCTCAAATTTGCCTTTGGCAATCGAGTCATACCATATAAGCGATCGAAAAGATCAATGTGCTTTATTTTCCCTTCAGGATTCAGATGTAAAATGCTGCTGTCTGATTTACCATCATTCTTATGGAAGATAAAGTTTAATTGTTTGGATTCTGCTTTTGAAGTCGTTGGTAATTGCTGAATAGATTTAACTGAATATTTAGTCAGGATCTGTTCTAAACGGGATTGCGCTGACTCATTGGTATTTCCAGCTATAGAGAAATTCTCTGCTAGAATTTTCTCCAGACCGGTTTTATTTTTTGATAGGAATGCTTGCTCAAGTAATGCTCTAACATCCTGTCCAAAACTAGGAGTTGTCACAGCAAAGAAAATCAGAAAAGAGAAAAGTATTTTTTGATACTTAGACATAAGCGTATTGAAAGACTAATGTTTTGTATTTATGGTTCTTTCTAAGGTTGGCGGAACAATCCCCATTCGGGAATTGCTCCTTCCAACTAGACTTGGTTACATGTAAAATAAAATTACTAACTGTTAATTAATTCTTTATTTGACGTGGTCATCCAAATTATTATGCAATATTTGAGTTTTACCTATGGATTCAGATCTGTATATTGTATATCTTTTACAATCCCGAATCCACTCATTGGTTTGATAGTTTCTTTTAGGTCACCCATTAATCCTTGTACATGTAAGAATTCTACTTTACCCGAACTGATTGGATCTTTTTCATCATAAGTCCCTAAAATGACACTATATAACAATGGCTCCATCCTTCCCGGATTGGTGAATGCTTGCTGAGAGCTGGTATGCAGAAAAACATAGCGCTCGGACTTTAACATGGAAACTTTTCGACCATTCAGGGTTTTAGCCACTTTTAGTCTTTTTGCATCGATATCATATTGGTACAATTTATCATTGGCCGTATAGAATAAATATCCAAACTTATTATCCAATGCAAAATTGCTTGCTCCAGCAATATCTGTTAATGAAGAGGTGACATCTAAAATAGAAGTTGGCATAATGGTTCCATCACTGGTAAATGTGAAACGAACTAAAAAGCGTTTGCTATCCTTTTTCATAATAGCAACAGCTTGTCCATTTGAAGCCATACTATGTCCGAGATAGATTAAATCCATTCCAGTATTTGCTGGATTGAAATCAGGGATCGTGGCTGATACTGGAAATGCTCTAGAAGAAAAAGCGTTTAAACGCATGAAAGCCTTTCCTTCCGTATCAAAGATCATTGTATTCATCTGGTAATTTGCCATAGGCATAGCTACGAATGGTGAAATAGGATATGTGCTGCCATTAGCCCTGCTGTTTAGAGGAATATTGTACAGCTTGCCAAACAAAAATCCATAAACATAAATGTTATTATCCTTAATTGCTGTGCTTAAGAAATCGTCTGCCGCAATAATCTGATCAGCATATTCTGGAGTACCACCAGATGTTAAACTCCTAAACGTAAAGTCTACTGGATTATAGGTAAAACCATCAGTTTGATTTACCATATAACTGTGATCACCAGAATTGATAAATAAAGTAGATTTTTGAGCTGATTGAAAGTCTTTCCGCATCACATAGACTTCCATATTTTTAGGTTCTCCATCAATATTAAAAGGCCCCCCATCAATCACACTATTCCAATATTTATTTACATCTCGATAAACCTTTCCGAAACTATTCCAATGGTTAGGATCATCTTGAAAATAATCTAAATGAGCTTTTTTGTTTTTATCGGATAAAATAAAGAAGCCGATCTTTCCAATTTTGCCATTAATCTTAAGGTAAAAGGAATTTGTCCAGGTTCTGCCTGTCGAGGGCTGAGTAATTCTTAAATAACAAGGATAATTCCCTACTTGCATTTTAGGTACCATTTTTAATTTTGGACCTTCTCCTAAAAATATTTTAGCATTGGTTTGATTTGCCACGTTTTTGTTAAACGCATACCATTCGTATACTAACTCCTGAGTATTAAATCCAGGATTGTCAGAAATTATTTTTGGTGTAATATTGATTTCTGATCCTAATTCAATTTCTAGTGTATCAGGGAAATTTGTTACCCCCAATGTATCTAAGGTGCTATAAGAATAATTCCCAAGATCTTTATTGCAACTACTCGCAAAAATTAATGCGAAGGAAATTGCAAAGAATATAATTTTTTTCATGTTGTTCTTAATTTGCAAAAGGTCCCATAAAAATTTCGACACCATTTTCGTCGTATTGCGTTCTACCTTCATTTTTCTCTTTATTCAACCAATATTTTAAATAGCTTGACCAGTTTAAAATGGAGGTAACAGGCAAGGTATATTTGGTATCATAAATAAGTCTTGGCTCAATTTTCAAGACTTCCAACATCAGCTCGACCTTTCGTCTGGAATAGGTTCCCAAATAAAACTCGACTAACTGTTTTCCAAAAAATGTGGTCCAAATATGTGGGACTGGGAACTTGTCGTCCAAATAGAATTGATAGGAAAGTAGATCTTGCTTGGTTAAGTTCTTTTTAATAGCCAAATCAGTTTTGAAATGGTCATTTGGTTTTAAATCCAATTTTAAGAACACTCGATTTATTTTAATATCCTCAGTACGATGTAAAATGATGGAGATCGTATCAGTAACACGACCAGCACGTATTTTTGGTTCCGAGACAAAATCATAGTGCACACCTTTCTTCATAGAAGAGGTATCTGCTGGAACCACCAAAACCGGTCGGTCAGTCTGCGATGGTTGCCCAGTAGTTCGAATTGGGATCAATATTAAAGAATCTGTAACTGTAGAAGGTGTTAAACCCAGAGAAATCTCCTTCATGAAGCTTTCATATCTGTAGTTGTTATATTTTTCTAGAAAGTAAATATTCTCTCCACCTTCATTATCCAAATAGGTGGTTAGCGTATCTTCCTTACAGCCTTGAATCGCCAGAAAGGAAAATAAAATCAAAATGTAATTATGTAATTTTTTCATAAGATTAAATATTATCTGCCTTCAGTTTCTGCCAATGGAATAGGGATGATATAATCCTCAGGTGTCATGAAAAAGCTTAAATTGGAAGTGTTTACTGAAAAAATATTAGCCTTCTGTTTTCTTTTATAATAGAACCATACTTGACCTTCACCGTAGAATTCTTTCATGTATTCTTTGGTTAATTCATTCTCCAAGGTTTCGTAATTGCTGATATCACCATTAATATTCCTATGCTGTCTCACTGTGTTCAAGTAATTCAGAGCTTCGGTTTGGTCGGTGGTAGATTCAGCAGCGATGTAATACATCTCAGAAATTCGAATCAAGGGCACCATAAATCGGCTTAAAATTTCTACATCTGGGATATCATCAAACTTTACGAAGGTCCTATAGCCCATACCAGTAGAAGCAAAAGGCCATGAAAAATTATATCGATAATCTGATTCATTATTTTCATAAATATTGCTGATCAAATTTCCTGAACCGGTAGCTAATATTTGTTCTTCAGACAAATTTGAGCCAAAGTAATCTCTCTGGATATCATATAATTTATCATTAAAGACGCTGAAAATTACCTCAGTAAAGAACTTACGATCTGGGTTAGAACCATTTCCGGCTATTTTTTGATGTGTTACCCAAGGGAATTTATCTTGCGCAGCTATAACCTGTTTGGCCGCAACCAAAGCAGCTTCCTTATTTCCAGCCCATTGCTGTACCCTTGCTTCTAAGGCTACGACGGCATAATAATTAAAATAATTATTCTTAAATGGCACGTCTCCGGTCAATATAGGATCGTTCTTTAATAGCTCTTTAGCTTTTTTGATATCTGCTAAAATATTTGCTATCACCATCTCAGAGCTTAAGAAAGGCTGAATATCTGTACTCAATTTATTGACATATGGGATAGCAGACATACCTTTGGTTTCATCAGTATAAGCTGGACCATATAAACGCAATAAATCAAAATGAATAAAGGCGCGAAGACCTGTTGCCTGTCCAATATATTGCGCTTTATCTTGTTCGGTCAACCCATTATTTACAGTCGGCAAAACATTGATCATATCATTGATGTTCGCAATAATGGCATACATGTTCGTCCAGATTCCGGAAAAAGAATTTTTGACATCTTTTTGCTCATAATTATGCTCTTTTAGATCATAATAATAACCTGAAGTTGTTCCAATTCTAAATCGGTGAGACATCACCTCAAGGTCTGTCAGGGTCAACTTATTACCATATAATTGGTTCTCTCCCATTTTCAGGTACAGGCCATTAACCACTTCTTCCACACTTGAAGCAGAATTATAGACTTGATCCTTTGTAAATCTATCCTCTGGTTGGACATCCAGCCATTTTTGGCAAGAACCCAAGGTCATCAGACCAAGCAAGCCGAGGAATAGATATGTATAGCTTTTTGATTTAATTTTCATGACTTAGAAATTGGCGTTGATGGTTAATGAATACATTTTGGCATATGGATAGTCAATTCCGCGTTCGCGACGAACTGTAGACCATCTGAATACCTCATTGGTAATTCCAGATATTCTTAAATTAGATAATCCCGCCTTTTGGATCCATTTGGAATCTCGGAAATCATAGGATAAAGAAATTGATTCTAATGAGAAGGAATTTTCCTGTTGAATAAACCGGGAGGAAGGGTTTGTATTATCTGTTATGCTAATACCACGGAATTTCGATACATCGCCGACATTTACCCAACGATCATATAATGCTCTTTTATCTTGATTATAATTAACCACATCGGTTAAACTGATATTTTCAACCTTGTTGAATAAAGCATAATTTAGCACGTCTTGATCGTAGATATAACGCATATAAGCTCCAAGCATGAAACCTTTATAAGTAACATTAGTACTCAATACGCCTTGAATCAAAGGATTTCCATTTCCTAATGCAATAATATCTTGCTCATCGTAGTCGAAAGTCTTAGTACCATCTTTCTTAAGGAACATTTCACGACCTGTTGCCGGGTCGATGCCCAAAGATTGAACTGCCCATAAATCATTTGGACTATGGCCATCTTTATAACGCAGTAAGGATTTTGAATTTTGTAGGGATTGATTTAAACCTGTCAACAGGTTGTTAAAGTGGTTAAAAGTTTGAGTACTTCTAGCACCAGTTAATCCAACATTCCAAAATATTCGGTCTGCTGGCTTATGTATGATGTTATATTTGGTCATCAATTCCACGCCTTTTACGGTTAAATCTCCAGCATTGAATGGGTAAGCAATTAAACCAGTGGATGCAGGCAGATTTACAGCAACAGCAAGATCATTGGTAATTTTATTATAGATATTGAAAGTCAGGTTAAATCTATTATTTAGCAAGGTCGCATCAAGACCAGCACTAAATTGGTTGGTTTTTTGCCAACGAAGATTTTCATTGGCAAAAGTCGCCAAGGTTACCCCCTGCCCATAATAGTTATATGCAGATAAATAGTTGTAAGTAGAGATAGAAGTTGTAGAACTGAAGTTTTGATTTCCTGTAACACCATAATTTGCTCGCAAGCGCAATTGGTTAAACATTGGATTATCCTTTAAAAAAGATTCATTATGAAGGTTCCAACTTAATCCCGTAGCAAAAAATGGAGAGTAACTATTCTGGCGACCAAAGGCCGTTGAACCATCATAATTGAATGATATATCTGTGTTATAACGGTTGTCGTAGCTATAATTCAAGGTTGCAAGAATGGAATTCCTTCTGCTGATTACATGATTTGCAGAAGGTGAACTGTTTCGCTGATATCCATACGCAAATGCTGGATTACCATTGCTACTGCGCGGAAAACCGACAGCAACAAAACCTAAACTACTGTTATTGTTCTCGGCAAACTCAATCCTGGCATTACCGTTTATGGTATGTTTATTAATTGATTTCCCGTAGGATAGCATCGCATTTCCTGTATAAGCTAATTGATTTTGCTCCCTCGAAGTATAAGAACCCATTTGCAATAATGGAGTGTTCTCAAACATGGTATTTAAAGGAGAAATGAAAGTATTTGCTTTAATAATATTCTTAGAAATTTGGAAGGAACCTGTAATGCGCCAATCGCTGGTCAGATCATAAATCAATTGGAAGTTATTGGTCACAGCAAAACCTTTACTATTGTCGAAGCTATTCAGTTGGGTATTGTAAATGGGGTTATATACCTTGTACTTCATACCGTATTGTTGATCGATATACTCCTCAATAATTGGATTTTGAGAATCCAAATTGGCATAATAAGGGTTCATATTTACCCAGGTAGCAAAGGAACCATAATTGGATTCATCTGCCGTATTTCCGTTAATTGCCAAGTTGTTAATGGCACTCAGTTTTCCCTGGCGGTAAATCAAATTTGAACGAGCCCCCCATTCCTGACGGCCAGAACCTTTCATTACCGCATTATTCTTTTTGTAATTACCCCCGATATTGTAAACAAAATTTTCATTACCACCTTCGACATATAAGGAATGTCTATGGGCAAAACCTGTTTGTATAGGGGTTTTTAACCAATAAGTATCGACACCTCTCAAAACATTTTCAAGTTTTCTATTGTACAGAGGGTCGTAATAGGTATGCTGATATTCTTGTAGATAGGGTTGTGCTGTATAAATTCCAGTTAATCGCTCAAATTCTAACTTCTCTGCCGCATTCATCATATTATATGAACCTAGATCAGCAATCTCAACATTCATATCTGTGGTATAGTTCAAACGCAGTTCGCCTGGTTTTGGACGAATAGTCTCTACCACCACTACCCCATTGGATGCTCTAGAACCATAGATCGCAGTAGAACTAGCATCCTTTAAAATGGTTATGGATTCAATACGGTTCATGTCTAAATCCAAAATTGTCCTCAGATTACTTTGAAAACCATCTAAAATAAACAGAGGTTGATTTGGATCATCTGTAAACTCATCACGGAGATTTTCACTGGTAATACTGGTCTGACCACGAAGTTCTATGTTTGGTAAAATATTAGGATTTGCACCGCTTAGGTTGTTTTCCATGACCAAAAACGAAGGATCTAACGATTTAAGCGCTTGAATTACGTTGGTATTTGCTACTTGCTTCAACTCTTCACGTTTGAAAGTGGAAGAAGCTCCGGAAAAGGCATCTTTCTTGAATTCCATCATCCCTGTAATGACCACTTCATCCACTTCATTACTAACTAACTTCATCCGAATAGTTAATCCTTCAGCTGTCAGAACAGCCTTTAACTCGTGGTTTGCATACCCGATATAGGACACCACTACGATCTCATTAATAGCAGTAATTGGAAGAATAAAGCGACCATTCTTATCAGTAACCACTGCTCTATTCGGCATGGATTTTATTCGAATAGTTGCTCCAGAGATTGGATTTCCTTTTTCGTCCAATACTACTCCGTGAACCTGTTGTTGTTCTGAAAAGTTAGGTTTGGATAAAAGTTGATCTGAAGAGCTTGCCAAAGAAGTGGTACTTTCTTTCTTTATTACAATCGTTTTCTCGAAAAATTCGAAGGTTAAATCGCGAGGACTCAAAAGCTTATTCAATGCCACATTTAAGGGAATGGAATTGAAGTTCACATCAATTTCCTTGACTGGATCAACATCTGTTTTCTTATAAAAAAAACTGTATCCACTTTGTTTTTCCAGATCCTTGAGAATCGAAGAAAGCTTTGCGTTTTCTCGCTTCAAAGTAATTTGTTGTGCTATTGATCGTGCATTGACTTGAGTCATAGCCAATACAATGATTAAAGCAATGAGATGTATTTTCATCAAAAGACTCGTTATTGGTCCAAAATGATTTGGTTCTTTAACCTTATTGTCTATAAAACGATTCTTATCGAAGCCTACTTTAACATAGGCACATTCGTATAAATTCTCGCGTATAGAGAATGGAATTAAATTAAATTTCATTAATTTAGAATTGGGTTGTGATTATTAATATGGATTTACATTGGTAAAACAGCCTTACAATAACGGATTCTGCGCCAACAGAGTCCGTTTTTTATAGCCTTAATTTTTCGCCTCTCAGGGTGAGTAATTTCTTCTTTTCATCTGCTGATTTTTTAGGTTAATAAATTTGTAATTTGATACGTTGGTTATTCGTAATTGTGGCGGTAGATTTTAAATCCGCATAATTGAGTAATTCGACCAATTTGTTCAAGGTCAAGTTTCTTGGTATTTTACCCACATATTGATTGGGTGAGTTTGCAGCCTTCTTGTAATTGATGTCGATATCATACCACCGCGCTATTTCTCGTAGAACCTCATCAGTGTTGCTACCATCAAAACAAAACTGTCCCCTTGTCCAACCTATTATGTTGTCAATATTTACATTGGCCACTTGTAATTCTGTGGAACCATTTGTTCGGACTTGTTGATTCGGTTTAAGCACTGTATTTTTCCCCGTAGGGATAGTTACTTTTACAGAGCCTTCTTCCAAGCTAGTAAGGGTATTTTCCTCAGTTTTATATGCTTTAACATTGAATTTTGTCCCCAATACCTCAATATTCTGGTCATCTGTTTTTACAATAAAACGACTGTTGTCATTCAAATGATTAACCTCAAAATATCCCTCTCCCTCTAACTCCACAACCCTATCTCCTGTGCTAAAATTACTTGGAAAGGTAAGTTTAGAATCCGAATTCAAAACTACTCGGCTTCCATCCGTTAGAGTCAAACTAAAGGTGGATCCAATAGGAACTTGAATACTATTCTTAGGAATGACTGGCAAATTCGATGATGCTAAATGATAGCTAACTTTTCCATCTTTATCCTTCTTGATAATCATACCATCAACCTGGATTTCCTCATTGGCAGCCAACTGATCCAAATTAATCTCTCTCCCATTCTCCAAAGTCATGATAGCATGATCTTTTGCCGGTTTGATTTGACTTAACATTTCCATGGTAGCTTTCTTCTCAGATCCAGAAAGAAAATATTGATAACCAAAAATTCCTACTACAAGCAATGCCGCAGCAATTGGTAACCAGATAAGAGGTATTCGATATTTATTTCTTTCGGAACTTTTGATTGAAGTAATAAGTCTTGCTCTTGTTTTTATCCGAATATCATCTTCCATTGAAGAATCAAGATGATTGCTTTCTAGTTGTTCATACCATTCCAATAGCTCTTTCCGCTCCGCTTTCGTTTCCTTTGCAGCAAGATACTTCGTAAGTATTTGTAATAATTTAGTTTTATCTATCATAATAGACGGTTTATTGAGCTATCTTAAACATAAGTGTAGATTCATGCCGCTAGCTTCTACTATAAATTGAAAAAAAAATAAATTTCAACACAAGTAACTGATTAACAGTAAAATAATTTTAACATTAAAATAAGATGGTATAGTTCTTTGTCAAGACTTTAAGACGAGAAATGGCCTTATTGATATGTTTTTCAACGGTTGATTCTGCAATATTCATTCGTTCAGCAATTTCCTTATTGCTCAAATATTCATAGCGACTTAATTTAAATACGGCTTGACATTTTTCAGGAAGTCGCTCAATTTCTTCTTCAACCAAATCAATAATATAACGATAGTGGAGCCTATCTTCTAATGGTACGGATTCATCCAATACATCCAACTGATCTAGATTGTATGCTGGAACTTTTTTTAGGATTTTCTTCCGATAATTGGCCATGATGAGATATCTGCAGGAACTATACAGATATGCTGGCAAGCTCTTTATTTCAGCCAACCGATCCTTATTTTTCCAAACCGATAAGAACAAATCATGTAGTATGTCTTGTGCTAGATCTGCATCAGAGACTTTTGAAAGGATGTAATGTGAAAGATCTTTCGAAAACATATCATATAACAATACAAAAGCTCGCTCATTGCCCTGTTCGATAGCAATCAAGAGCTGAGAATATGCCAAGCTATGATCTTCATTCATTTTGATAACAATTTCTTTTTTAGGTTATGGCATCATATTCTATAATTATTCAATAGAAGATTTAATTATAAAAATTATGTTATATCTAATTAGCTAATAAGTTGTCTTTCGATTCTACAGAAACGGTTTTTTTCAAATGTACGATTATATAATTTAAATAATTTTGTTTTGCTTTTAGTTATTAAGAAATTTTTGCGACTAATATTAATTCCAGTCCTCAACCAACCTCGAACATTATTTCGAAGCAAATTAATTGGCCAACAATTTTTAGGATATTAATCGAAATTGCCCATTAGATATATGCCCAAGATTTAAGCATCCATTAGCAGATTATTTTAGAAAAGTAGAAAGATAAATCATCAATCTGAAGGGAAAGGTTTGGTCAATACTCGATTTTGATATTATTTACGCTTGAAGTCAATTATATCCCCATACCCACCATGCTTGATGATTTGAATTCTATTTTCAAACTCAAAACTTACGCTATAAATAACATCTGTAAATCCATCATTCAAGGTAAGTAGGTTATTTTTAAAGCTGTACTTTCCTTGTTCCAGGCAGTCATTTCCTGGTTCCCGGGATGAACATACCGAAAATTCAAATTCACCGTTGGAATTCAGGTTTAAATAAAGCCATTCATCCCCGTTAACTCCAATCCAGTTTCCAATAATATTTTCATCATTCTCCTTACTACAAGAAATGAAAAGCATTGAAACTAACATTAACAACAAGAATTATTTCATAACTAACAATCTATAAATCAAATTTATAAATAAATTCTTCAATCTCTTCTTGCCGGGAGTTTGCAAATCCTCGGTCAGTTCCAATTTTTACAAAACCACAATTTTCTAATACTTTTTGCGAACCTAAATTATCGAATGCTACCCTTCCATAAATTGGTCTCACTGCTATCATCTTCATCATTTCTTTAAGTGCCTTTGTTGCAATTCCCTTACCCCAATATTTTCGATCTATCCAGTAAGTGACTTCCGTTTTATCATCCATGATAAATTTGGCAACACTTCCAACAATGGTATTTTCAAACCAGATTGTCTGATTATTTATGGTAGGATTCTTTAAAAAACTTGTGTATTTATTGATATAAGCGGCTTTATTATCATGGTCTTTAGATGTAAAGGCCGCTAGGTATCCGCCTTCTTCATCAAGTTGAATCTGAAACAAAGTTTCCAAATCAGAAATCTCCGTATTCTTGAGTACTATTTCCGGGTTTTTACTTGTTTTAGTCATAATATTGCTGTTTTATCAACCTTCCTAAACTGCATAAGAAACATCAAAAAAATGGGGATGTTTCACAACAGCCCCTATGATTGTATATATGTCTTCAAAAACTTAAAGAAACTCGCTTATTTCATTGTTGTAAATATACTAATATTTTTAGTTATCAAAAATTTTATTAAATATTTTACTAAAATTATTACTTAAAACCTATTATGTGATTAGAAACCAAGACTGAGAAGAATTAAAAATAGAGGAAAACAAATTTTGCAGGTTCTTGCTATTTTTTACAAAAAAAGAAAGGGAAGCAATCTGGCAATTGCTCCCCTAACTATTAACCAATTATAAACTTAAATTATGAGATAGCAAATATAACTATTTAATGGATTATTCCTAATTATTTTTGCGTTTTTATGCACGTTTATTTTATCGGTCGACCTCACCAAGCACAATATCAATCGAACCGAGGATTGCAATCAAATCTGCAATCAATACCCCTTTTCCTAATTCTGGTAAAACTGAGAGATTGTTGAAACTCGGTCCTCTCGCCTTCACACGCTTAGGGATATCAGTTTTTTCCTGCGTGACAAAATAAAAACCTAGTTCTCCTTTTGGATTTTCAGCCCGAACATAATATTCTTGAGCTTTTAAGTTCACCTTCTTAGGAACTAATCCACGAGGATCAAAATCAGGCGTACGTTTAAAATCATGCATCAACCTTGGCAAACATTGCTCAATAATCCTTACAGATTCTTTGACCTCATCTACCCGTACCTTATAACGATCCCAACAATCCCCAACTGCGCCCATCTCACCTTTTCCAACAGGGATTTCAAATTCCAATTCCGGATAAACAGAATATCCATCCACCCTTCTTAAATCCCATTTTATACCAGAACCTCTCAACATTGGCCCTGAACAACCATAATTTATCGCCACATCTGCAGGCAATACACCAATATTAGCCGTACGCTGAATAAAGATTTGATTATTGGACAAAAGATCATCCAACTCTACCAATTTGGGCTTAAAATATTGGATAAACTCTTGACAACGTTCCTCAAAATTGACTGGAATATCATAAAACAACCCACCTACCCATATATAATTATAGAGCATCCTGGAACCTGATGCCCATTCCAACATATTCATAATATGTTCTCGGTCTCTAAAACACCACATAAATGGCGTAAAAGCACCGATATCAATGCCATAAGTTCCAATCGCAATCAGATGGGATGCAATTCTATTTAATTCAGTAACTAAGACCCGAATATATTCTATCCTTTTTGGAAGCTTATCCTGAATCCCGAGCATACGCTCCACCCCCATTACAAAGGCATGTGCATTGTTCATAGAAGCCAGATAATCCAAGCGATCAGTAAAAGGAATTGTTTTTCCATAATTCATGGATTCCGCATGTTTATCAAAACAACGATGCAGATAACCCATATGCGGAATAATTTCCTTTACAATTTCACCATCAGTAATCAGTTCCAACCGCAATACCCCATGCGTTGAAGGATGCTGTGGCCCTAAATTAATAACCATCTCCTGCGAAGAAACGGTATTAATCTTTTCCTGATAATTTTTATGAGCTTGTAAATAACGTTCGTTCATTGCTTATTTAATCGGGATATTATGATAAGTTTCAGGATCTTGATAATCTTTCCTCAGCGGATACCCAACCCAGTCCTCAGGCATCAATATTCTTCTTAAATCTGGATGATCTGTGAAAAATATGCCCATTAAGTCATATGCCTCCCGCTCATGCCAATCTGCTGTTCGCCAAACCTCAGATACCGATGGTACCTCTGGCAATTCATTCAAATTCCGCTCGGCTGAAACCCGAACCTTTAAACACAATTGCGTTTGAAATGGAATGGAGGTTAAATTATATACGACCTCAAAATATTCCTGCGGAAAGTAATCAACCGCAGTAACATTTGCTAAAAAGTCAAAATAATATCTTGAATCATCTCTAAGAAACTTACAGACTGACTTTAAATAATTAGGTGCTATATATAATGCAGATTGAAGACCAATTTCCTGGACCTCAACAACCGCATCTGGATGAACTGCTTGTAGTATATTTTCTTTGATTTCCTGAATCATAATTATGGTGCTAAACGATTTATAACCCAGTTATCATTCTCTTTCAGATAAACTATACGGTCATGTAGTCTACTGCTGCGACCTTGCCAAAATTCAACCCGAAAGGGTTTCATTAAGAATCCACCCCAAAACTCCGGTCTCGGCACTTCTTCTACGTTTTCCATTTCTTTTTCAACTTCCATCACCCGATTTTCCAAGGATTCACGATCTGGAATAATGGCACTCTGTGGAGATGCAATGGCACCTATTTGGCTACCACGAGGTCTAATGGAGAAATATTCGTCAGAATCTGATTTAGGAAGTTTCTCAACTTCCGCTTCAAAACGTATCTGCCGTTGAAGTTCTGGCCAAAAAAACAATGCTGAAACATGTGGATTTTGAAGAATCTCCTGCCCTTTTCTACTGTTATAATTCGTAAAGAAACTCAAACCATCCGCCTTGATATCCTTCAACAATACAACACGCGAGGATGGATAACCAAGCTCGGATACCGTAGAAACAACCATAGCGGTTGGTTCCATAATTTGCGAAGACATAGCTTCATCAAACCATTTCTGAAACTGTTCAATAGGATTTTTTAGGACGTCCGATTCGCTCAAACTGCTTTTAACATAGTCTTCCCGAATCGCGGCAATTTCTTTATGTTCAATGGACATGGCAAAGGATATTTCCTACAAACTTAACATAATCTCCATTTTTTATAGAAAATGAAATGAAAAATTATTGCTATTTTACAGTGGATTAATAATGTTATTCTATAAATTTGATATAAACACATCTATTTCTGTTATGTTCAACGAATATATTCCAAAACGAGGCAGTCTAATTTTATCCGAACCTTTCATGCTCGACCAAAATTTTGAACGCTCCGTCATCTTATTATGCGAACATGATGATCAGGATGGTACTGTAGGCTTAATCCTTAATCATCGTTCTATGCTCATGCTTTCCGATGTCTTAGAGGAAATCGAAAACCCCGAAGTCCCACTCTATTTTGGAGGACCGGTGGAAGGTAATGCATTATTTTTCGTTCATAAAGCCCAAGAAAAAATTCCCGGCGGAACCCATATCGTAGATGACCTCTATTGGGGTGGCGATTTTGAACGTTTAAAATATCTGATCAATGAAAACCTTATCTCAAACGAGGAAGTGAAAATCTTTCTCGGCTATTCTGGATGGAGCCCCGGACAATTGGACGGTGAAATCAAACAAAATTCATGGGCTGTACACAACTCCTTTAATATTGATTTAGCATTTATTACCGATGGCGAAAACCTATGGAAAGAAGCATTGATTAGTATGGGACCTAAGTATGCCCATGTCGCAAACTTCCCGAAAAGACCAGAATTCAACTAATAAAAAATAAACAAACATAAATCAACCAACATGAAGAAACATTTTTCTAACGTTTTGTTTTTCGCAGCAGCAACAGCATTTATTTCCTGTTCTGGAGCGAATTCTAATGGTACTGAACCAAAAGATACAACAACAACCAGTCAGGATACAACAAAATACCCGCCTGTAGAAACACTTCCGGCAAATGCAAATTATAAACCAGCTTTTGAAGGTCAAACTAGAATCGCAGGCGTAAAAACTACCTCTCCTTATGAAGGCGCAGTAGTAGTTGAAGGATTGAAACAACCTTGGGGAATCGCTGAACTTCCTGACGGAAGACTGCTGATAACCGAAAAAGAAGGTACCATGCGTATCGTGGATCCAGCTAAAAAAACAACGAGTGACGCAATCACTGGCATCCCTAAAGTAGATGCGCAAGGTCAAGGTGGTTTATTAGGAATTACCCTAGACCCTGATTTCGCAAGCAATAGAATGGTATATTGGGTGTTCGCAGAACCTGTTTCTGGAGGCAATCACACCGCAGTGGCAAAAGGTAAATTAGCAGATGATGAAAAGTCTATCGAAGGCGCAAAAGTAATCTATCAAGCTTTACCTACCTATAATGGCAAATTACACTATGGTGGACGTATTTTGTTCGATAAAGATGGTAATTTATTCGTTTCAACAGGTGAGCGCTCAGACTTGGAAACTCGACCTCAAGCGCAACAATTAAACTCAGCCCTTGGAAAAATTTTGAAAATCACCAAAGATGGTAAACCTGCAGAAGGTAATCCTTTCATTGGAAAAGGTGATGCTAAACCTGAAATCTATAGCTACGGACACCGTAATGTTCAAGGTCTAGCAATTAACCCAGCTACCGGAGATCTATGGGATTCTGAATTCGGTCCGCGTGGTGGTGATGAAATCAACTTGGTGAAACCAGGAAATAACTACGGTTGGGCAGAAATTACCTACGGCATCGAGTATAAAGGCGATGCAATCGGAAACCCTCCTATCCAACAAAAAGAAGGAATGGAACAACCTGTTTACTACTGGGATCCAGTTTTATCTCCAAGTGGTATGACCTTCTATAAGGGATCGAATGTTCCTGAATGGGAAAACAACCTATTTATTGGCGGCTTAAGCAGCACTCATATTGCTCGCCTTGTTATTAAAGACAATAAAGTCGTGGGTGAAGAAAGATTATTGGGTGATAAGGGTGAAAGATTCAGAGATGTTATACAAGCAAAAAATGGAGCACTATACAGTGTGACAGATGGCGGAAAATTATATAAAGTTGATAAAAAATAGTCTATCGACGATTCAATTTTAAAAGAAGAAGCCCTAACGAATGTTAGGGCTTTTTTAGGCACTATAATCATCTAATAGTCAATCCCTAAAACTCCCAAAATATATTTATATTCGTTAAAATTATTAACATACAATTTGTAAATATTTACAACAAATCATAAATATTACAAATAATATCATATTCGCAAATAAAATAGAACCAATTTTTAATTTGAATATTAATTATTTTATTTATTTTAGATAAAAATTTAAATATTTATTCATTAGTTTAATTTAATTGAGTTAATTCCAATAATTAAGATTTATTCAACCCTCAAAAATTAACAATGAGATTTAATTAACTCATGCGATTATGAAATTTATCGAAAATCTTCTGGTCAACCCTTCCGGATTAGGAAAAAAATCTGCCAAATCTGCAAAGAAAAAACTGAAACTTCTAAAAGCTGTGTATGAGCTTGATAACGCTTCAGTCAATGATCTTATGAAAAGTTTGACCTTAAGTTTCCCAACATTAAACAACTTAATGGTTGAACTGGTGTCAAATAATTACTTGACACAGCATGATCGTGGCGAATCCTTAGGTGGAAGAAAACCAAACCTCTACCAATTAACTGATGGCTTATTTAAAGTGTTAACCATCGAAATTAATCGCAAATCTATCCGTTTTAGTGTAGTCGACAATAATAGTATCATCCTATTCCCAGCACAGGAATTTCCGTTCGAATTATCAACAGACATTAAAGAACTACCATCTTTCCTCCAGTTGACCAAAAAATATATTAAAGAACAAAAAATAAATTTGGATCAAATTTCCGGAATCAGTATTTCAATGCCTGGATTGGTAGATCGATCTACTGGTGAAAACTTCACCTATTTCTATGAACCCGGATTTATTCTGGAAAAACACATTGAACATGAATTTAATAAGCCTACCAAAATTATTAACGACGCTAAAGTCGCTACCCTCGCTGAACAATTCTATGGCAAGCTGAAAAAGAAAAATAACGCTTTGGTGATTCGTTTAGATTGGGGAATCTCCCTTGGAATCGTGGCTAATGGTGAGATTTACCTGGGTAAGGATGGTTTTTCTGGTGAAATGGGACACATAAGCTTTATTAATGAAGGGGAGTTATGTTATTGCGGAAAACGTGGCTGTTTGGAAACTTTGGTCTCTGGTACCGCATTGGTCAACAAAGCTAAACAAGATATCGAAAACGGAACCCCAACCTTGATCGTATCCAGATACAACAATACGGAACTTACCCCTGAACATATTATCCAGGCCGCAATGGATGGTGACCAATATGCTATCCAATTGATTTCTGAATTAGGTGGTAAATTAGGTCGAGCCATCTCCCTGTTGATGCAACTATTTAACCCCGAAACAATTGTTCTCTCAGGAAGCTTCGCAAGGTCTTCTATGCTAATGATAACCCCTATTCAACAACAAATCCAAACCTATTCCATGAGCAAAATCGCAACTGGATGCAGTTTACAAGTATCAAATCTTTGTGAAAACGGACAAGCATTCGCCCTAGCAAGACATTTTATTAACACTTATTTTGAGGATAGAATTGAAAAGAATTAAAATAAAGTTACTTTAAGATTAATATTTACATTATCCTTTTCTTTTGTTCTCAAATTCTTTTGGATTCAGGGCATTCTTAATACCTTTGCGAATAATTCAAATTATATGAGTACACAGCTATCCAAGTACAGCGTCCTATTCTGGATGTCCGTCCTTTTAGTCTTCAGCTCTTGTAAGACTTCATTTTACCAAACTGCTGTTTCGAACAAACAAATGCTGGAAATCAATAATCAAATTCCAGAAGACACAGCAATATCCAGGTATATTTTACCCTATAAGAATCAACTTGAAGATAAGATGAATCAAGTCCTGGGCTATGCCCCTGAGGCTTTAATCAAAAACAGAAACCTTCCTGAGACACAGTTAAGTAATTTCTTCGCAGATGCTTTACTTGCTATTGGTCAAAAAGTTGACCCTCAAGTTACTTTCTCCATGGCAACCAAAGATGGAATCAGAGCCGGAATCAAACAAGGAAATGTGACTGTGGGATCTATCTTTGAAGTGATGCCTTTTGAAAATTACATCACTATTTTAGAGCTTAAAGGTTCCGATGTCAAAGTACTCGCTGACTTTATCGCAGAGACAAATGGCCAACCCCTAGGCAATGCTAAGGTGGTTATCAAGGACAAAAAAATCGAAAGCTTCAAAATTGCAGATCAGGACATCGACCCCAATAAAACATATAAACTTGTCACTTACGATTTCATCGCCAATGGTGGTGATTTAGTAAGAGGGCTCAATTCTCCAATTAGCAGAAATACAACCTCAGAACGCGTTAGAGAAGCATTGATAACCTATGTTCAGGAATTAACAAAAGAAGGTAAAAAAGTAGAATCAAAATTAGATGGAAGAGTTAAAATCATTGAATAGAAGAAGCTTTTTAAAAAGCGTGGTAGCTTTGGGAGCAACAGCCTCACTTAGCGCCATTCCATTTGCTGGCTATAGCAAATCCAAAGAAGTAAAAATTACTTTCCTGCATACTAATGATGTTCATAGTAGAATTGAACCTTACCCAATGGATGGTTCCAGACTTCAGGGCTTAGGCGGTGTTGCTAGACGCAGTACCTTAATCCAAAAAATCCGCTCCGAAGAGAAAAATGTGTTGCTATTTGATGCTGGCGATATGTTCCAAGGAACCCCATATTTCAATGTCTTTGATGGTAAAATAGAATTGGAATTGATGTCGAAATTAGGATATGACGCCGGAACTTTCGGTAATCATGAATTTGACAATGGTCTTGCTGGATTGTTAAAGCATTTTGATAAGGCCAACTTCCCTTTTGTGACCTCGAACTACGATTTTACAGGCACAATTATGGAAGGTAAAACCAAAGATTACCTGGTCTTCAATCGTGACGGCGTAAAAATTGGTGTATTTGCTGTCGGTGTGGATTTAAAAGGGCTTGTAGATCCTAAAAGTTATCAGGGTGTAAAAATTTCTGACCCAATTGAGGTTGCTCAAAAATATACCCATAAATTAAAGAAGGAACTTAAATGTGATTTGATTATTTGTTTATCCCATATCGGATACAACTATGACACGGACAAAGTTTCGGATTTACTCTTGGCAAAAAACTCCAGAGATATCGACTTAATTATCGGCGGACATACCCATACTTTCTTGACAAAACCAACAGAAGTCAAAAATTTAGACAACCAGATCACTTTGGTAAACCAAACTGGCTTTTCTGGGGTTAATCTAGGAAGAATCGATTTTATCTTGGACAAGAAAAAGGGAACAAAAAGAAGTATCGCAACAACATATACCATTGACAAAAGTTTAGATAAAGAATCAAGCAGAATTGCTTAAGTAACCTAACAGATATTGAGAGCATTAATTCGACTTTATATTAATTCTTATAAAGGCCTATCGCCTGCTGCATGGCTATTGGCCCTTGTGATGTTGATTAACCGTGCGGGATCAATGGTCATCCCTTTCCTTGGTATTTATATGTCATCAGAACTTGGGTTTAGCAAAACACAAATTGGATTGGTATTGGGATGTTTTGGGTTGGGCTCAGTTTGTGGTTCCTGGCTCGGTGGATGGTTAACGGATAAATTCGGAAACTTTAAGGTACAAGCCTGGAGTTTGATCTTGGTGATCCCATTATTCTTGGTTCTGCCATTATTCCGAACTTTCGAAGGTCTCGCCATGATGATCTTCTTCTTGACCTTAGTGGCCGATGTATTTAGACCTGCCAACTCCGTATCTGTAGCTCGGTATGCAAAACCAGAAAACATTACACGTGCCTATTCATTAAACCGAATGGCAGTAAACCTAGGATTCTCCATAGGCCCTGCCCTTGGAGGTTTCCTAGCTAAGTTCTCATACAATTGGATCTTCTACGGAAATGCCATTGCAGCAGCTTGTGCTGCCATAGTATTTATCTATTTCTTCAGAAACCGAAAAGCAAGAACTGAAATCGGTCAAACTAAATCCGCAACGGAACTTCCTGATGACAAACCAGTCAGAAACGCTTATAAAGATGGATTATTTATCATCTTTAATATTCTCTGTTGCTTATTTTCAATGGCATTTTTCCAACTCCTCAGTACCTTACCTTTATTCTACAAAGAAGCGCATAACTTGCATTCTGATGAAATTGGATTATTACTAGGTTTCAGTGGATTCGTAATTGTATTGTTCGAAATGGTCTTGGTTCATGTGGTCGAACATCGGTTTTCCGTTCGGCAAATCATGCTTTGGGGTACAGCCATATCAGGTATGTCCTACCTGATGCTCACAACTGACATGGGAATTGCTTGGCTTTATCTTGCCATGTTCTTTTTATCAACAGGTGAAATGCTGACCTTGCCTTTTACAGCCACCGTGGCTATCAATAGAGCAAATAAAAACAATCAAGGGGCATATATGGGGTTCAACTCTCTTGCATTTGCGGCAGCAAATATATTCTCCCCTTTCCTAGGAACTTATACCGCTGATCATTATGGCTATTCTACCTTATGGACAGCAGCAGGATTAACTTTAATATTTTGTGGAATAGGCTTCTATTGGATCATCAGCAAGATGAATGCTGAAAATTAACCTACATTTCTTTCATATGGAACTCGGGTTGCAATCGAGCGACCCAAGGTTATTTCATCAACATACTCTAACTCACCACCAAAAGCAATTCCTCGAGCGATCGTGCTTATCTGTACATTGAATTCCTTCAATTTCCTGTATAAATAGAAAATCGTTGTATCCCCTTCCATAGTCGCACTTAATGCTAAAATAACTTCCTGAACACTTCCATCGCGTACACGGTCTATCAATCCCTCAATCTTTAAATCCGCAGGTCCTATCCCTTCCATCGGCGAAATCAAACCACCCAACACATGATAAACCCCTGAATACTGGTTCGTATTTTCAATCGCCATCACATCCCGCGTATCTTCAACCACACAGATCAAACCCTTTTCTCTCTTAATGGATGCACAGATCTCACATTGATCCGTATCTGAAATATTATAACAGGTACGACAATATTTTATATCCTTTTTCAATCGGTCCAATGACTCCGTAAACCGACTAACTTCAGCATCTGATTGTTTCAATAAATGTAATACCAAACGCAAAGCAGTCTTCTTCCCTACACCGGGTAATTTCCCAAATTCTTCTACGGCTTGCTCAAGGAGTTTTGATGAAAAGTTCATTCTTCAAAATTACGAAAATATTAAGCAAAATAATACGCCAGAATTCTTTCGAATATCTGGCGCATCGGTTTATGAAACAAATCTATGTGTGCTCTATTTTAAAAATCTAAATAATCCCATTTCCCTCGGTAAGCCCTACCTTTCAGATTATTCGCAAATGGGCTATCAAACTGCTCCTTCTTAGGATCCCATTTTATCGGTTTTTGCAATTGATAAGCAATATTTACCGCATTACAGACCGTCGCTGTACGATGTCCGATTTCTACATCACAAATTGGCTTAGAACGCTTCTTTATCGCATCCACAAAATCCTTATAATGGTTTTCTGAATAGTAAACCTTACGATTCTTCTCTGGAATTTCCAGCTTTGGCAAATCAGCCTTGTCGGACCTCAAAAACTCCCTAGCCACTTCTATCTTTCCTTCCGTACCTAGAAACTGAATAGCATTGAAACTCCCCCAGGATTTATGATGAACTTTTACCCCATTTTTATAGGTAAAATATAAACCTTCTTTGGCCATTGGAATTTCCGGTGGTGTAAAGGACACTGGTCCGGAATGATCCATATCTAATGCCCACTGAACAATATCAAACATATGTGCTCCCCAATCGGTCACATAGCCACCGCCAAAACCATGATACAAACGCCACATCGCCCATTCTGGTGCCCCTAATAATGGACTCAATATCGGATTGTAACCTCTGTATAAGGAGGGACCAACCCAAGAATCCCAATCCAAATGCGCTGGGGATTCTAATGAAGGTAAATCGCATTCCTTGACAGGTTCTCCTATTGAAACATTGACCTCTGTGATTTCTCCTATATAACCATTGCGAATGAGGTCTGCTGCCTGCCGAAAATTATATTGAGAACGCTGCATACTTCCTGTTTGCAATACACGCTTATATTTTCGGACAGCATCCACCATGGCCCTTCCTTCATCAATCGTTAAGGCCAAAGGCTTCTCACAATAAATATCCTTTCCAGCTTTCGCACTATCCACGACATGCATCGCATGCCAATGATCAGGTGAAGCAATTATGACCGCATCAATATCTTTCCGCGCCAATAAATCCCGGTATTGACCATAGCCTTCTACCGGATGACCCGATTTGGATGCATTTAATTTATTCGCTGAACCTATAAAATGATTTAATTTCGAACTATCAACATCAGCAGCGGCAATGACCATCGTCTCAGGCAATTCCATAAAGCGACTTAATAAGCCTCCTACCTGCTTGCCTACTCCGATGAACCCCAGATTTAATCGATCACTTGGCGCTAGAAATCCATTCCCACCCAAAACATGTCGAGGCAAGATGCTAATTCCCGCTGCAGCCAAAGCAGTTTTGCCGATAAAATCCCTTCTGTTCATGTTAGGTTTAAGATATTTTTATTAGCGAATAGGTTTAATTAGGCTAAATGTAGTAAATCGGTTTATTAATTCAAAATTTCGCTTAATTTTTTATGTTTTTTTATAAAAATAATAACAATAACACTTGCCTAGCAGAAGTTAATATAAAATCTTATATTACATCGAAAAACGCTACAAAAGCATTTTTCTGCAATAAATATTAAAATAAACCAAATGGTTAAAGACGATAAAATTAGAAATTCATTTGCCAATAAAACTTGGCAAGAAATAAAAGTAAAAGACTCCTGGCAAATCTTTAAGATCATGTCAGAATTTGTAGATGGATTCGAAAAACTAGCTAAAATCGGTCCCTGTGTTTCAATCTTCGGCTCTGCTAGAACCCCAGACGAACATAAATATTATCAAATGACCGTTGAAATCGCTAGACTACTTGCCGATCGCGGGTACGGTGTTATTTCAGGCGGAGGACCCGGAATCATGGAAGCCGCAAATAAAGGCGCTTATAATGCCGGTGGAAAGTCCGTTGGATTAAATATCGAACTCCCGCATGAACAATTCCATAACAGATACATCGACCGCGATAAACTCCTGGAATTTAATTACTTCTTCGTAAGAAAGGTTATGTTTATGAAGTATTCCCAAGGTTATATTGTATTACCTGGTGGATTCGGAACCATGGATGAGCTATTCGAAGCTGTAACTCTAATTCAAACAGGCAAGATTGCTCGATTCCCAATTGTACTTGTAGGAACGGAGTATTGGAATGGTTTGTTCGACTGGATCAAGAATACCATGTTAGGCAATAAATATATCAGTGAAGAGGATTTGAACCTATACAGGATGGTGGATACTGCTGAGGAAGCTACGGAACATATCTTTAGGTTCTATGATAAGTATCTATTGAAGCCGAACTTTTAATAATCAAAACGCCTGGAGATTTCCAGCCTCTAATAAAACATATCAATCGCCCTATTACAAGGGCGATTTTTTTATGAAATATATCTTTGAAAAGATTCCGATCCAATTCATTTCCATAAAAAAATCCCCCGGCATAAACCGAGGGATTTGTATGATGAAAATTTGTTTAATCTTAGTTGAAGATATAACGAACACCTAATTGCGCTGACCATCTAGATGGAATATCAGACGTGAAATAAGGTTTGTTTTCATTTAAGTTACCCAATTTGTATTGAGGAATGTTTGTGTTTTGTTGGAAACTATCGAATGAAATTGGTCTAAATGAGTTATCCCAAAAACTTCCGCCACCACTGTATTGCTCACCCCATTTTTTATTGATCAATGCTCCCACATTCATGATATCAAATGAGATTTGGATAGTATTTTTCTTACCACCAACATTGGTGAATACATCTTGTAAGATTCTAAAGTCAAATCTGTGTGAGAAAGGTGCTTTATCACCATTTCTTTCAGCATATTGACCTCTTCTGCTTTTCAAGTATGGATTAGCTTCAATAAACTCGTTGAATGCATTCCATTGTTGTTCTGGAGTAACATCTCCGTTTTGTACGAATTTGATCTCAGAAGCATCTTTAGGAATGTACATCAATGAATATTGGTCACTTGAACTACCAGCAGTATATCTTCCTGGGTCACCAGCAATTAAGTATGAGAATCTAGCTCCTGATTGACCTGTATATACTAATGAAAGTGTAGTACCTAAGTGGTTTAAGTATTCTTTAGAGTAAGAAACATAACCAATGATTCTGCTTCCTGTACTGAATGGATTGTGTCCTAAAGTAATGTTGTTTGAACCATTAACAGTTGCTGTTCTGAAGAAGTTCGATTGGTTTTGTGAAGATGATCCAGAGAATAAATCTTTAGATTCTGTATACGTATAAGCCAATGAACCGAAGAAACCGCTGTTGAATGATTTCGACAATTGAGCAGTTGCTGACCAAGAGTAACCTTTGTTTACATTATCAATGTAAATAACCTGAGTATAGTTAGGCAATACTAATTTTGCATCTTTAGTAGCACCATACAATAAACGGTTATCAGCACCTTCTAATTGTCCAATAGGATCTTTCATGTTCAAGTCAGTAAATCTGAATGAACTTAAGTTCTTAGAGTACATGAATTCCGCTGTTGCCATAACTCCTCCAGGTAATTGGTAATCAACACCTAATGAAGTTCTAGCAATTTGAGGTAATCTCAAGTTTTTGTCTAACACTGAAATATTTCCGGAAGGCTTAACTTCTCCTGGGTTTTTCGGTTGGTTGTTAGGATCAGCAATGAAACCAATATTAGGAGCATTTGAACCAGCATTAAGTTGGTTACCACCCAATAATGCACCACTTTGAGTGTATGCACCTGCAGACCATACAAATGGGAAACGTGAAGTAAAGATACCAACACCACCACGAACGATAGCTGTACGGTCACCCTTAACATCCCAGTTGAATCCTAATCTTGGAGACCACATGAATGTCGCTTTTGGCATTCTGTTAGTCATTACATCATATCTTTGTGCTAAGATAGAGTTGTTGAAATCTGTGTTTTCCAATGGATCTGTAAGATAAATAGGAATATCTACACGGATACCACCAGTCAATTTCAAATTATCAGCCATTTGGTACTCATCCTGAACATAGAATCCTAACTGCATAGCTGAGAAGTCTGCTCCTTGTTTCGGATCACTTGTATTGCTATAGTTGTATTGGAAACTGGTTGCTAAACCTCTCTCGAAGTTTTCAATCGCAGTATATGGATTTCCTGTTGAAGGGTTGATATCAGAACTTGGAGAGTTACGGAAAGTATAGTTACCGAATGCACTACCAATGAAACCATTGTACATTTTGTAAAACTCGTTGTGAGTACCAAATGTCAATGTATGGTTTCCTTTGTATAAAGTCAAGTTATCTGTTAAAGTGAAGATATCCTGGTCTAACTGGTTAACAGTTGAGAATGGCTCAGCACCTAAGTTAATGTTCATACCTGAACCTAAGTCAATAGCTACTCTTGGGAAAGGATTTCCTGGAGTTGTTCTTGGCTCAGTAACATTGGTATAACCAACAACTAAATTGTTTGATAATCTATTGTTAAATCTACTGTTTAATTCTAACACCGCTGATTGCGTAGTACTTTTTCTTAAAACCGCACCATTTGAGAAGGTAAGTGAGTTTTGAGAACGATTTAAATCTGTAGCAGAACCATTAACGTAGCTATATCTAGCTGTTAATTTATGCTTGTCATTGATGTTGAAATCAAATCTCGTGAAGATCTTATCTGATTTATTGTTGGATTCTTGAGCCAAGAAACTTCCTGGATCATATCCTAATTGACTTGCTTTATCAGCAACACGTTGAACATCTGCAACAGTAAATTTAGAACCGTCAGTTCCTGGAGCGAAACTTAATGGTGTTGCGTTGCCTGTGTTCTCATAGTTCAAGAAAAAGAATAATTTATTCTGAATGATCGGACCACCTACTCTAACCCCCCATTGGTGCTCTTTGAAGTCCTGAAGTTTCGTTCTCTCTTGTCCTTCATCTAATAATGCAAATGGAGTTTTCCCAGTCAAGTTTTGATTTCTTAGGAAATAATAAACCGACCCTTTAACATCATTCGTTCCTGAACGTGTTACAGCCGAAATACCACCACCTGCAAAACCACCTGCTCTAACATCAAATGGCGCAATCTGAACAGTCATCTCTTCAATCGCATCCAATGAAATCGGAGAAACACCAGTACTTGATCCGTTTGTACCAGCACTGCTCAATCCAAATACGTCATTACTAACCGCACCATCAATGGTCAACTGGTTGAAACGGTTGTTCATACCACCAATAGAAAGTGCATCCCCTTTTACGTCTGCTTGTGGTGTCAAACGTGTAAAATCATTCAAGCCCCTTGAAATCGTAGGTAATGCCTGAATAGTTCTGTTTGAAATACTCGTAGAAGCACCTGTCTTTAAGTTTTGACCCTTCTTCACTCCTGTGATTGTGATCTCATCAATAGTAGTTGTGCTTTCACCGAATACTGGATTCAATTCAAATGAACGACCCAATTGTAAGAATACATTTTCATAAACGATTGGCTCCTGGCCAACAAAAGTAACCTCAATTTTGTAAGGTCCTCCAACACGCATCCCCGCAAGACTGAAACGTCCAGCCTCATTCGATGAACTAGTATAAACAGTTCCTGATGGCGTGTGAATAGCTTTAATAGTAGCACCTGTCGTCTTATCACCATTGGTTTGGGTGACAACTCCAGACATACTACTTGTGGTAACCTGAGCTTGGATGGTTCCATAACTTGCAAGTACCAAAGCAAAGAAAAGTAAAGATTTCTTCATACGGTTTGTTATTATTTCAGGACAAAAATAAAAAGACATATTGATTTTCAGAGTTAGTTAACATAAACTTAATATACTCATAGCCACCTTTTTGCACTTATCTGTCTTATTCGAGTAAGCAAAATTTTAAATACTGAATAGTTTTATAAACAACTACCCTATTTCATTGAAATATTCGCAATGAAACCGATTGCAATTTGATATTTTAACAAATTTTAACATTTTTCAAAATGTGGAAAAGTTTTTTCCTATTTCTCAGTATTTGACAGTTTACCCGACAACTATTTTTGAATTCTGCCCAATTCCTCCCGCTTAACATCACCCAACACCCTCCAAAAATCCCCTAAAAACAGGAATTCTAAACCCACTAATCATCAGTATTTTATTTTACAATATTTGGAAATCTTAATGAATGAAAATCTCAAGCTAAAACTCCATAAAAAAAGGGAACCAAATTATTTGATTCCCTTTTTTAAATATTTTATTTCCTAATCCAAATAGGCATAGGTAATCCCATCCCCACCCCGATCGGCATGCTCATCCTCAAACCGACTTACATGATTGTATTTTCTTAAATAATCCCGAATAAATTTTCGTAATATCCCATCGCCTTTTCCATGCACTATCTTCAATGAAGGATAACCAATCATAACCGCACGATCCAAGATCTGCTCGATTTTTCCTAAAGCATCCTCAGTTCGCATTCCTCGAACATCAACCTCCGGACTGAAGTCCGCAACACTATCTGATGAAACTGATCTGAATCGCTTCGCAGCCTTCGATTTCTCCTTACCACGCAACTTCTCGACCTTGTTCTTCTTGACAACGGTACGTAAATCTCCTAAAGCCAGAATAAGGTTATTCTTTGCTATCTCAATCACCTGCGCCTCATTTCCTGTATCGATGATCTTCACCCAATCCCCAACTTCTACTTCCGCAATCGTATCAGGTGTAGGCACTGCCTTTTTAATCTCTTTTATTTGCTTTTCCTTCAACTTATCTGAAGCATGCTGCAATCCCGCCCTTAATTTCTTGGTCTCCTCCTTTTCAGCTTGCTTGGTTTTGATCTCAGCAATGGTATTCTCGACTAATTTATTCGCATCTTTAATAATTTGCCTTGCCTCTTCCTTCGCATCTTTCATCAATTGCCGCTTATTCTCTTCTAAGTAGCTTTTCAACTCATTCAATTCGGCTTGTTGGCCAAGCATTTCTTTCTCTCTTAAATTGATGGCAACCTTAGTATCATAAACCTCTTTTTTCTCTCTTTCTAGATCAACCAATAAGGTGTCCACTTTCTTCTGCTGCACACCTATTTTTTGCTTGGCTAAATGAAGAACTTCCTTAGGTAATCCAATATTTTGAGCTATCTCAAAAGCATAAGAACTCCCTGGCTTTCCTGTTTGTAGAATATACAAAGGTTTCATCGCCTCATTATCAAATAACATCGACGCATTCTCAATACCTTCTGCATTACTTGCAAATACTTTAAGATTCGAATAGTGGGTGGTAATTACCCCGCGAATTTTCTTCTTATTCAAAACCTCTAGCACTGCTTCCGCAATTGGACCCCCGAATTGTGGATCAGTCCCTGTTCCAAACTCATCAATCAAAACCATGGTACGCGCATTTGAAAATTGCGTAAAATGTTTCATCTTGGAAAGATGCGCACTATAGGTACTTAAATCACTATCGATCGATTGGTCATCCCCAATATCTGCAAAAAACTGCTTGAATACACCTAATTTTGAGGTGGTTTCACAAGGAATTAATAAGCCAGATTGAAACATGAGTTGCAAAAGACCAACCGTTTTCATACAGACTGATTTACCACCTGCATTCGGTCCTGAAACCAATAAAACTCGATCTATCTCATCAATCTTTAAATTCAGAGGAACCACAGAATGATGACCATCCTGTTTGGAAGCCAAATACAACAAAGGATGCTTGGCATTCACCAATATCACCTCCGCTTCTTTGGAAAGCTCCGGCATCTGACCATCGATATCCAATGCAAATAAGGCCTTGGCTCTTACGAAATCTAATTTGGTCAATAAACCATGATAAGCAAACAACAAAGGAACATGCGGCCTTAACTCACTGGTCAAGCTGGTCAAAATCCTAACAATTTCCCTCCGTCGTTCAAACTCAAGATCTCGAACTTTATTATTCAGATGAAACACTTCCTCGGGTTCAATATACGCGGTTTGACCAGTAGCCGATTCATCATGAATCAACCCTTTTAATTTACGCTTGTTCTCCGCTAAAATCGGAATACATAATCGCCCATCACGAATCGTCAGACTGCCATCTGCCGTCCAACCGTTCTTTTGTGCTTGCTTATATACTGAATCAAGCCGCTTACGGGCTTCCTGCTCCGCTTTACTGATTTGTGAAGTTATCTCCAATAATAATCTTGACGCATTATCCTTTATCTTGCCTCGATCATCAATAATCTGTTCGATTTGTCGCAAGATATTCTTCTCAATTGGAAGATGCTCGAACAACAATTCAAGATTTGGATATTGCTGCGCACGATCATTAAAATATCGGATTATGGCATAGACGGTTCTCAAGGAAAGCAAAATCCGATGAAACTCCTCCTCTAATAGGAATGAGCCTTCTACCTTTGCTTTTTCAATGATCCCCTTAATAGGATAAAAATGATCCACAGGAAGCGGGGCATCATGAACCAATAAATCCTTAAATTCATTCGCCTGACGCAAGAAACGATCAATTAAATCCAATTTCACTTGTGGTTGGATCTTTTCAACCAATTCCTTCCCAGCCTCACTCAGACATTTCGCCTTGATGAGATCTTTAATCTCTGAAAATCCTAACTTTTCTACTGCGTTCTGTGGATAAATCATTTTCTATTGTACAATTGGCCTCTCACGCGGTCTGGTAACCGGTTTTAGCCTTTCGTTTCTTCTTTTAAAAGGTATAGTATCTACTTTTTGCTCCTTTAATTCTGTCGGTTCCGGTAGTTGAATACTGCTGTCCGGCTTTGTCTCACTTGGAATCGGTAAAGTAGAAATATCTGGTGTGACTGATTCTACGCTTTGCTTCTTCTCATACAGGTTCTTTCCTAAGATCGGCATTAAACCTACTGGCTCATAAAATCTTCTAGTACGCTCGGCAATTGAAACTTCACCTGTATCTCGTTGTGCATTCAAAATCATATCGTTCAACGTCTGCAACTTCATCTGCGAACGTGTCACTCTATTTATGCTATCTTGAGTCCGTACATTCATTAATGAATCCTGCGAAATATAACTCCGTTCCTTTTTTTCTAAGTTTTTCAAAACTTGATCATAGGTTTTTGACGTTAAATCTGGATTTCCAAAATAATAATCTACATTCTTGGTGAATGAAACGGAATCTAATCCATACTTGCTGAAAACCTGCTCATATAAAGGGTCCATCACCTTTTTAGCACTGTCAACGGGGATATTCGATATATAACCATCGAGAATATGGACCTCTGACATCAGCTCAACCATGTCCGCTTGAGGTAATATACCTTCAGGAACCTGCTTTTTGCAGGAAATGCTTATAAAAAACAAAGGAAGTAAACCAAGTATTAATCGTTGCATTTTGTAAATTTGTACAAAAATACAGAAAAGCTTGCATAAAGCTTTCTTAAATTCATCAATGCGAACCCTTTTTCATCATGAGTATAGCAAAGAATATTACAGAATTACAAAAAGAATTGAACCCTATTGGTGTATCATTAGTAGCAATCTCGAAAACTAAACCTAATGAAGACATCATGGAAGCCTATGATGCTGGACAAAGAATTTTCGGCGAAAACCAAGTTCAAGACCTGGTTGCTAAATACGAAAGTCTACCTAAAGATATCGAATGGCACCTTGTAGGACACCTGCAAACAAATAAGGTCAAATATATCGCCCCCTTCGTGAGCTTGATTCATTCTGTAGATTCAATGAAAGTATTAGCAGAAATCAATAAACATGCCCTGAAAAACAATCGTACAATCGATTGCTTATTGCAAATCTTCATTGCTGATGAAGACACCAAATTCGGACTTGACCATGCTGAAGCCATCGAACTCCTCCGTGATGAAGAATTTCAAGCCCTGAAAAATATCCGAATCCGTGGATTGATGGGAATCGCCAGCAATACCGAAAACGAAAAAATTGTTAAAGAAGAATTCTACGAACTAAAAATGCTTTTTGATGGAATCAAAACCACCTATTTCCGAAAAGTAGATAGTTTTGATATCTTGTCCATGGGAATGTCTTCCGATTATAAAATCGCTATTGAACAAGGTAGCAATATGGTACGATTAGGAAGTACCATTTTTGGAAAAAGAGTAATCAAACATTTTAAAGCAAAATAATGAGTTTAACAATCCGAAATGCAGTAAAAGCAGATTGCCCAAAATTATTGGAATTGATAAAGGAATTAGCCCTTTTCGAAAAAGCACCTGAACAGGTGACGGTAAGTATGCAGGAATTTGAAGAATCTGGATTCGGTGCTAATCCAGTGTGGTGGGCTTTCGTAGGAGAATATCAAGGCGAAATAATTGGAATGTCTTTATATTACATCCGATACTCTACCTGGAAAGGAAGACGTTTATATTTAGAAGATATCATTGTCACGGAAAGTATGCGTGGAAAAGGTTTTGGAAAACTCTTACTGGACCACACTATAGAATACGCCAAAGAACAAGGATATTCTGGCATGATGTGGCAAGTCCTTGATTGGAATACCCCAGCAATAGATTTTTATAAAAAATATAACACAAAATTTGACGGAGAGTGGATAAATGTTAATATCGATTTTTAAACCTTCTTATATTCCTTTTCTTGCTTCTACCCTATTTGCGGCATCGTTATTTTCTTGTCAAAGCAATAAAACTGGCGGAACTAATGTTCATAATCACCCCGTCACTTATGGAAAGGACTCCTTAGTTTTTCGAGACACCCTGATCAAAGAAATTAGCCCTTATTTCGCAGGTGATGAAGATCATATTGATACAACCTATGTAAAATTAAGCTATCCTATTTTTCAGGACAGCAGCATGAATAAAATCGTCAAGGAAAATATCCTTCTTGATAATGAGCTTACCCTAGACCAGTATGTCCACAATTTTCTAGAAGGCTATGGAAATTTTATTGAAGAAAATGAAGTAAAATACAGCATCGCTTGGCAAAAGGAAACCGATATCCAGGTTAAGATGAATAACCCCTATTTGATTATGCTCGGAAATATAACCTATGAATTCTCTGGAGGTGCTCATGGCAATAATTATACAGTCTGGAATGTATATGATGCTCAAACTAAACAAAAATTACCCCTGAATACATTTATTTCTGAAAATAAAATGAAAGAATTTACTAAAATTGCAGAAAGATTCTTTCGTAAAGAAGAAGGTTTGGCTGACAGCAGTAGCTATCAAAACGGTTATTTCTTTGAAAACGACCAATTTACACTAGCTGCAAATTATGGAATTGATAATGAAGGACTGTTATTCTATTATAATCCCTACGAGATCAAACCATATTCTGAAGGTCCAACGCTTCTAAGCATCCCTTTTGATGATATTCAGGAATGTATGACCCAAACCGGAAAGAACTATATTAGTAAAATCAAAGAGTATTACAATTCAATTCAGTAGTATAAATGCAGGTATATAAATTTGGCGGTGCCTCCGTTAAAAGTGCAGAAAACATTAAAAATGTAGTTTCAATCGTTGAAAAATATAAAGATTCATCCTTGTTAATCGTTGTTTCCGCAATCGGAAAAACAACTGATAAACTAGTGAAAATCACCGAAAGCTATATTAAACGCGATGGAGCCTGTTTTGACCTTCTTGAAAGCTTAAAACAAGAACATTTTAATATCCTGAATGAACTTTTCCCAGATCATAACCATCCAGTATACAACGATATTGCCAATACTTTCGTAGAAATTGAATGGATCCTGGAAGAAGACCCACAAGATGAATACGATTACCTTTATGATCAAATCGTTTCCGTTGGTGAATTACTCGCTACAAAAATTGTAGCCGCTTATTCTTCCTTCCAAGGATTGCCAACTCAATGGGTTGATGCACGCGATTATATCCTTACTGACAATACCTACCGCGAAGGAAAAGTAGACTGGGAAAAAACTGAAGAAAAAATTAGAAAAGACTTACCATCCATCCTGGATGAATATATCGTTGTTACACAAGGCTTCATCGGCTCAACCTCTGAAAACTTTACAACAACCCTAGGCAGAGAAGGTTCTGACTACTCGGCTGCTATTTTTGCCGCTAGCTTAAATGCGGAAAATATTACCATCTGGAAAGACGTTCCGGGCGTATTAAATGCTGACCCTAAATGGTTCGACAAAACCGAACTTATCCCTGAACTTTCCTATACCGATGCCATTGAATTAACTTATTACGGTGCAACTGTTATCCACCCAAAAACAATAAAACCTCTTCAAAATAAAAAGATTACTTTAAATGTTCGTTCATTTATTAATCCTGAAGAACCGGGTACACAAATCAAAACAACCAACCAAACACTCCCTGTACCATCTTTTATCTTTAAAGTCAATCAGGTATTTATCAATATCCAACCTCGAGACTTTTCATTTATTGTAGAAGATAATCTTAGCCATATTTTTGATGCTTTCCATCAGAATAGAATCAAAATCAATATGATGCATAATTCCGCAATCAGCTTTTCGGTAAGTGTCGATGATACAGGTGAAAATGTCTTGAACCTTCTGGAACAACTCAAAAAAAGATATAAAGTTTCTGTGGCGGCTGGCCTTGAATTAATTACTATTCGATACTATAATCAACAAACTATCGATCGAGTATTGGTAAATAAAGAAATTATTCGCGAACTTAAGGATAGTTATACTTGCCAAATGCTTGTGAAAAACAAAGATGAATAAGCACATTTTAGAAAAGGATGTACAACAATTCATTAAGGCTAATCGTGAAAAATCACCCACGGAAATAGCCTTGAAGAAAAGCCCTTTCCCTAATGTAAGCTCCGCAGAATTAGCATCGCAAATCGATGGTTGGCAACGTAGCGTCAAAAAATTGCCCACCTGGGCATACAGTGAAGGTATTTATTATCCCGACAAAATCAATCTCGAACAATGTTCCTCCGAACATACGGCCCTGATCAAACAAACTTTAATCGCTAAAGGTAGTCGAGTAATTGATTTAACAGGTGGCTTTAGTGTGGATAGCTGCTACCTTGCACAAGAAGCCGATGAGGTTATTCATTGTGAACTCAATGAAAAATTATCCGAAATCGTTGCGTATAATGCTACCATCCTAAGAGTTCCTAATCTAATCTGCAAAGCAACCGACGGCATTGAACTTCTAAAACAGTCAGAAGATGATGCCTTTGATTATATTTATGTTGACCCCTCCAGAAGGGTAAACCAAGGAAAGGTTTTCTTATTGGAAGATTGTGAGCCCAATATTGTAGCCAATCAGGAGCTCTTCTTCTCTAAAAGCAGGTACATAATAAGCAAACTTTCCCCTTTATTGGATATTAGCACTGCATTGTCAAGCCTTAAACATGTTCGCTATGTCTATGTCATCAGCTTGGATAATGATTGTAAGGAATTGCTATTTATTCAAGAGCGAGGATTTGAAGGTGAAACTAAAATTCACGCAATTCGATTATTTGCAGACCAAATTCAAACTTTCGAATTCACCTATGATGCCGAACGATCGGCCATGAGTCGTTTCTCCGAACCTCAGGATTATCTCTACGATGCCGATGTAGCCATCACAAAAGCTGGTGCCTTCAAAAGCATAGGAAAAGCTTTTGGACTCAGCAAGATTCACCAACATTCGCATTTATATACTTCCGAAAACTTCTTCCCTGAATTTCCAGGTAGAGTTTTTCAAATCCAACAGGTGCTACCCTATTCCGCTTTGAAAAAGAATAATCCCTTTGTTCAAGCCAATATAGCAACCCGCAATTTCCCAGATAAGGTAGATCTGATCCGAAAAAAATATAAAATCAAAGATGGCGGAAAAACTTATCTGTTTTTTACAACAGATAGTAACAACCAATTGATTATTATTGACTGTATTCGAATCAGATAAATCCCCCTATTTCTTATACTCACTCAAGCCTATTCGCTGAGCATTTGTATTTCCAGGCTGACCTATATAATCCGGTAATTTTGGATTCTTTGGATCATTATCCGGCTTACAATCATCTCCCCTTAATTTACAGATGGAATAGAAAAAGAAATCGTTGAGCATTTGGAAATGCTCCTTCAACCATTTGCTCTGCCCTTTCTTATCAATCGGATTGGTTGCAACTTGGATAGCCTCATTGATCCTTTCATTTTGATAAGCTTCACTCAGATACTTATCTAAATTCTCAGGTGGATTCTCATCAATATTAAAATCATCATAGATATCCATCAGGTCCTTGGTTCTATCATAAACATTTTTCAGTTTTTGAAAAGAATCTTTCGCTTCCTTGAATGAAATCTCATTGGAATTAAGCACTGAACCATCAAAATCATAAACCTTGCCGCTTTCGATGTATTGATTTATCGCATCTAGTGTAAAATCAAAATATTTTTGGTTCGATTCAACGGTTTGGGTCTCCATTCCTGGCGATTCCAAGGTATAGCTCTCTATTTGTTGAACATGACCTTTATATTCCCCTATTTCAATAGGTTTACCTGCATCTTTATAATTAACCGTCACTTTATATCCTTCATGCGAATAACTCGAAATCCTATTCTGGCTATCGTAGGCAACAGTAGCCTCCAATGGGCGGTATAAGGTTACATCCGTTGTGGAATAGCTCTGCGGATTTACTTTCATAAAGTAACCACTCTCCAAATAAGACCATTTCCCGGGATCAATCGTCACGCTACCAACACCTATGGCAGGAACACCTGTTTTTACAGCGAGATCTTCCAACTTCGCAAAGTTCATCTGCGCAGATTGCATTTCATTCCGTAAGGAAGCATAGGTATTCAATAAACTCTTCACATCTGACGGAAGATTCTGTTCGACGATATTCTTTACATTAATTTCCATCAATGCCATATCTTTTACTGAAATCAAAGGCTTTACTCGAACCTGAAAATCAGTTGGATAAGCCGAAAACTTCGTTCCGGCTTCAATACCCCAAATTAAGGTTTGAACATCAGATTGACTGATATCTGGATGTTCTACCGACTTTTCCAAAATGGAAGTAATCAACTTTTTCTGTGAACCTTCAAAGTTCGCAACCTGATACCCAGATCCTTTAGAAGGACCATAGGTTCCGGCATGTAGGCAATACGACCGCAACGTGGTTTTATAATAGCCAGGTTTTAATGAAAATGAGGAAATGGTATCTGCTGTACGATGCGCTAAAAAATCATCCATCCAATAAACCCCTGTTAGTGTATCTTTCAACGATGTACTGACAGCCTTGCCTGGCTCCCATGATAATGACTTACTTAAACTCTTAGCCCCTTTTTTTACCTTGTTAAATAGCCCATCCAAATCTTGAGCATGGGTCATCTGATTTGTGAACAAACCCAAAGCAATAACAGCTGCCAACTTTTTTACCATAGTGAAGTGTGATCTTTGTGTTCACTAAAATAAACAATCTAACCAAACTATTGAAGGTTGCTCCATTAAGTTTTTATCCCGACTTTCCTGAAAGTCCAGAAAAACCAGATTCCCTAGTAATTCCTGCTGTATTTGCTCATCTTGATACTCCGACAAATGAACAAACCTCTTACTCTCCTTATCCTGAAAAACCGAATATCTAAATCTCCTTTGATCCAATCCCTTAAAAGCTTTTAAAAACTCCTTAATCCGAACCTTGTTTTCTTCCTCGTATTCTGGAATGACCGAATATTCTACTTTTACTGCAAACATATTTCTAATTTTTTATCTCTTTATCAAACCCATTCACCTGGCTTATTCTCATCAATCCACCATGGAAATCCAGTAATTCCCTTTAATTTCAATCGTTCAATCACCTGAGCTGTATGGTGTTGAATATGTCTGATCGTATTAAGATGAAGTTCTAATCGGCTATAAGGATACCATTCAAAACCAGAGTCTGCTTCCAAAGGCAATTGCTTAATTGAATTTTCTAAGTTTTGTTCAACTTCTTGGATAAACTCCAATACTTCTTGCTTAGAATTAATCCCTAGCACCTCAACTTCTGCATTTTCCCATTCCTTAGCACCCCCCAAACTTTCAGCACCTTCAATCGCCCCAGAAAATGCCACATAGGTTTCGTAACTTGCTGATAGATACAATTTAGCACTCCAAATCGTATGATAAATCATTTGCCAATTTGGATTGTTATACTCTTTGGTATCCCATTCAGATTCTGGAACCTTCTCCGTGACTTCACGTAACATTCCTAGAACAGCTCGATATTGGGAAATTAGAATCTTAATAATACTTGTATGTTCCATGATTTAAAAATTGATATTAACAAAAGAATAACAATCAATGACAGTAGTTTGTCAGTAGATTCTTCTAACTTTTTTAACTTATGTAAAAAACTATGGGGTTTAAATTGTGGAGATTTGCAGGGGCAAAAAAATTAATACAAGTCATAACAAATACTTAAAAAGGAGATGATTTTATGAACAATATTTTAACAAAAAACAGCATAATACGTTTAATCCTAATCTGGTTAATGGTTTTCTTGTTCATGTTTTTTGGAAAAAGTATTGAAGGCCTGTATGGCAATAACATTCTAGCCATCGGAATTTTCATTCTAGTATTATTCACCATTATTGGAGCTGCATTCGGAGTCGTAAAAGAAGCCGATGAATTAGCTCATAAACTTGGTGAACCCTATGGTACATTAATTCTAACCCTATCCATCGTTTCCATTGAAGTTATATTGATTGTAGCCATGATGTTTGGCCCGGAAGATAATCCTACAATCGGAAAGGATTCCATCTTTTCGGTCATGATGATTATTATGAACCTGGTTCTGGGTTTATGTATCCTTTTAGGAGGGTTAAAATACGGTGAACAGGAATACAATTCACAAGGAACTATTACCTACCTCTCCATGATTATCATGCTGGGTGGAATTTCAATGATGTTACCTAACTTTATTGAGGGCAAAGGAAATGGTGAATTTACAAGCATTCAAGCCGGAAGTATTTCTGGACTTGTCATTCTGCTCTATGGATTCTTTTTGGCATTCCAAATGAAAGGCTATAAACACTTATATGTCCAACCTGCAGCAGGATCTATGGAAATCCCATTTAGCCAAAGAAATCAATCACAAAATACCGCTGAAGAGCAACATGCTAGCATCAGCAAAAAAGAGATCCTCTTAAGAACCCTGCTTTTGTTGGCAATGATTCTACCGATTGTATTATTATCACACAATCTGGCAACCTTGGTCGATTATGGAATCAAAGAAATGAATCTACCTCCATTATTAGGTGGTGTATTGATCGCTATTATTGTCTTTACTCCTGAATCAATGACTGCGGTGAAAGCAGCGATAAATAATGAATTCCAAAGGGCAATCAATCTTTGTCATGGTGCATTTGTTTCAACCGTTGGATTAACTGTTCCAGCCGTATTATTTATTGGTCTGATTGCCAATAAAACCGTCTTATTCGGGTTAACTGCTACCGAAACTATCCTGTTCGTGATTACTTTAATCCTGAGTATGCTTTCATTCTCCGGAAAAAAAACAGTTCCATTTGTTGGAATCATGCACTTGGTACTATTTGCCGTATTCGTAATCCTAATTTTTATCCCTTAAAACAAGATCCTTATTAAGTAATAGTATAGAATTGGAGGGAATGACTGTATCCCGAAAATATACAGCCCCCTCCTTTCCTATCAAAAAAAAGCTTCCTATCATCGTTGATAAGAAGCTTTTTTGTTTCAATTTTAAATAGAAAATAACCTGAATTCTAAATCCAGTTATTGATGTTAATATTCGATTTCTATAAGTGCTTTTAAAGGAATAAGAATCCCGTGTTTTATTTGAATGTATTTATCAGTAAGGGACCATACGGTAGTTTCAATTCGTTTCGGACCGTCCTCTGTATTGAAAACTATAGTCGTCTTGGATTTGAATTCGTTGCCCAAACGAACTGCTCCCTGTAGTTTGTTCGTAAATTGTGTTGTTTTATCCGTTTCGGCGGGGATAATTCTAAATTTATCTACGTCTTCTTTTTCAATTAGTGTTCCTGTCATTCGTCAATCAATTAAGAGGTTTAAAAGGTTAACGTTAATTTAGACAATAATATATATTTCAGCAAGATTTTAGCACAGAATATTAAATTAGTTACATTTGCAATAGATTCAGAAAATATATTAATGGGCATATTTGAAAAGGAATGGACATTGAATTTTACCCAATGTTATCCGAACGGGCAGTTGAAATACAGTGAATTAAATAATATCCTACAAATTACAGCAAGTGAACATGCAGAAAATCTCGGCTTCGGATATAAAGCTATGGTTAATGCCAGCCAATCTTGGGTGCTTAGCCGGATGTTGATCGAAATCGATAAGTTACCTCGATATACACAAAATATTACTGTCAGGACTTGGATCCAAGACTTTACTGGTAGCCGCTCCATCCGGAACTTCGAAGTATGGCTCGATGACCAGGTTTTGGTTCGCGCTAGTAGCCTTTGGGTTGTATTTAATATCAAAACCCGCCGTGCAGATATTTTTGCCCTGAGCACCGACCATATGGAGTTCTTTAGAGATAAAACTTCTACCAAAAACCTCGTCGAAAAAATTGATGGGAATGTCGATTTCCAACTCCTAAACAATTACAAGGTCAAACTTTCGGACCTGGATATCGTTTACCATGCTAATAATGTTAAATACATGGAATGGTGCTTCGATGCAATGGAACCTGAAAGAATCTTAAATGGAACCATCCATAATTTGGAAATGAACTTTCTAAAAGAATTGAATTATGCTGATGAAGTCACCATAATGAAAAGTGATAACTCCGTATTTTCTATTCAAAAAGATGGCAGAACGCATTTTCTAATGCGAATATCTGAATAGACTTAAAAATATTTTAATTCGTAATAAACAACATAAAAAAATCCCCCGAAAATTTTCGGGGGATTTTTTATACATCGTTTGGAACTAAAGAGCCCAAGCTTTATCTCCTTTTTTGTAAGGATAGTTACCATCGAATTTCCCAGGAATCTTCACATAGCGAAGTGCCTGTTTCATACCTACCTCAGAAGTAAAGAATCCGGTTAAAGTCAATTGCTTTAACATCGTGAAGAAGTGATTTGCATCCTCCTCTTTTTTATTACTTTGATATTCTTTCGCTTCTTTATCGTAGTTATTTACGAATTGTAATTTCTCCTCTGCTGAAAGTTCCGCAAATCCTTTTTTGAATTCTTTCTGCGAACGATCATCTACTCCATTCAACCCTTCCAAAAAGGCTTTTTGATCCTTCTCCTCATAGCAGTCACGGATCATAACTGGAATAAATTGTCCAACTCCTGCTTCCTTAGCACCTGGAGTCGAAGTTTTTGGAAGAATAGCTTCGGATAATTCACCTAAAAAATCAGGTGTATCACCTTCGAATAAAGATGCAACTTCTTTCGAAGCCGGTCTGGTACATCCTTGTAAAAACAAGTTCGCACCGATTACTGTACCACCAACGATGAATGCTACGTTTTTTAATGCCTCTCTTCTATTCATTGTTCTTTAATTAAAGTGTGTATTTAACATCCCAACCTTGACGGTAGTTACGTTTTACGAATTGGTTTACAATGTCAAAGTTAGTTACTTTCATCTGATCATTATCCCATAATAACTTCAAGTTACGTCCTGGATAACCGCCATCAACTCGTAAGTCTGCACCACGAATTGCTAAATTAGCCATTAATAACGCTTCTGTTAATGGTCCTGAAATCTCAAATGGAGCACTTACTTCCTTCTTGCCATAGCCTGCGATACAAGCCTCAACCCATTGTGCATAGTGACCACCTGCACCACCCGGTACACGCTCATATTTCAACGCTACATTCTCTTTTCTCGAAGTAGGTAATAAACGAGCATTGTCACCATAGGTATCTGCAAGAATCTTTCCTTTATCTCCAATTAATAAGATCCCGTTTCCTCCATCTCCAAATACTTCATTTGGACCTAATTCCTCTGGACGTGCTGGTTGAATACCACCATCCATCCAGTGTAAGGTTACTGGGCCTGTTGTTCTTTTTGCTTTCGGGAAAGTCATCGTAGCATGGCTCGATGGAGGACAGCTCTCAGGGAAATATCCACGCTTGAACTCATCTACATAAACAGATCCTACTGATGCTTGTACATCTTGAACATAGGACAACCCTAAAACACTGAAAGGAACTTCTAATAAGTGACATCCCATGTCTCCTAAGGCTCCAGTACCATAATCCCACCAACCTCTCCAGTTGAATGGAACTAATTTATCCACAAAATCCTTCTGTGGAGCAGTACCTAACCATAGATCCCAGTTTAACTCCGAAGGAACATTAGCCTTTTGCGTTGGCCATGAAATCCCTTGTGGCCATACTGGACGGTCAGTCCAACAGTAAACCGTATGAACATTCCCAATTAATCCAGCCTCGTACCACTCACGAGCTAGTCTTGGACCATCATTCGACGCTCCTTGGTTACCCATTTGCGTCACAACTTTATATTTCTTCGCAGCCTCAGTTAATACCCTAGCTTCCCAAACATCATGTGCCAATGGCTTCTGAACATAAACGTGCTTGCCTAACTGCATCGCAGCTAATGCCTGAATAGCATGGTTATGGTCAGGCGTGGACACAGAAACAGCATCAATATTCTTGTGCTCTTTGTCCAACATCTCACGATAATCTTTATAATATTTTGCTTTTGGAAAACGCTTTCTAGATGTTGCAGCACGACGGTCATCGACATCACATAAAAATCCGATATCTGCTTTTCCTGACTGATGGAATGAATTGATGTCACTCTCCCCTTTTCCACCAACACCGATACCGGCTACAACTAATTTATCACTTGGAGCAGTAAAACCTGTACCACCTAATACATGTCTAGGGACAATGCTGATACCTGCAGCTGCTATCGCGGAATTCTTAATAAATTCTCTTCTTGAATTATTACTCATAATACTATCTTGGGTTTAGTTTGTTATAAATTTCCTTTCTTAAGCTCACTAACCGCGAAATCTACCGCACGAGCTGTCATAGCCATATAAGTCAACGATGGATTTACACAACCTGCAGAGGTCATCATCGCACCATCTGTAACAAATACATTCGTAGCATCCCAAACCTGGTTATTGCCGTTCAATACCGAAGTCTTAGGATCTCTACCCATTCTCGCAGTTCCCATTTCGTGGATACCCATACCGAAATTATAACCACTATCATATGTATTCACATCTTTAACACCAATCTTCTCAAGCATCTCTTTCATCTCCTCTGTCATATCCTTACGCATCTTCTGCTCGTTATCCTTGATCTCCATGTCCATTGACAATACTGGTAATCCCCATTTGTCTTTCACATTCTTATCTAGTGAAATCTTATTCTCATGGTATGGTAGGATCTCACCAAAGGCTGTAAAGCCAACTCCCCAGTTTCCTGGCTCACACATCGCATCTTTCCATGCTCCACCTACTTGCATCTCTGCAATCTCGCCAGACCATCGACCACGACTTCCTGATCCCTGATATCCAAATCCACGTACATAATCACGCTTCTTGGTATCACTCGGAATATTTACAAAACGAGGAACATATAAGCCCGTCGGACGTCTTCCAAAGAAGTACTTATCCTCATAACCCTCTACACGACCTCCTGCTCCTAAACGGAAATGGTGATCCATCGCATTGTGACCCAACTCACCACTGCTACTTCCTAATCCACCTTCCCAAACATCTGTCGCTGAATTCATTAAAACCCAAGTTGAGTTAAATGCTGAAGCACAAACAAAGATTACCTTCGCAAAGAATTCGTAAGTCTTGTTTGTTTCCGCATCAACAATCTCAACCCCTTTCGCTTTCTTCGTATCCTTATCATAGATAATTTTCGTTACGATTGAAAAAGGTCTCAAGGTTAAATTTCCAGTCTTCATCGCTGGTGGCAAGGTGGAGGATTGGGTACTAAAATACCCCCCAAAATTACATCCTAACCAACATTGATTCTGATATTGACAGTTAATACGGCCAGTATGCGGCTTGGTAATATTAGCAGTACGCCCCATGATAAAGTGACGTGAACCGCCATATTCTTTCTTCAAACGCTCAGCTAAATCTTTCTCAACAATATTGAAATCCATTGCCGGCATGAAGTCTCCATCTGGAAGTACATCTAAACCATCACGGTTACCAGAAATACCAGCCCATTTCTCAGCATAACTATACCAAGGAGCGATATCTTTATAACGAATCGGCCAATCTACACCATGACCGTCTTTTAGGTTTGCTTCAAAATCCAAATCCCCTAAACGGTAGCTTTGACGACCCCACATTAACGAACGACCGCCAACATGATACCCTCTAAACCAGTCAAATCGCTTGACTTCCGTATAAGGACTCTCTTTCTCATTAACCCAAAAATCTAAGTTTTTCTCATTTAATGGGTAATCACGTTTTAATACCGGATAATCCTTCTCCATCTCCACGGTTCTACCACCTCTATGCGGATATTCCCAGGTGTCTTTGTTGGCATGATAATCTTTTACGTGCTCTACATTGCGACCACGCTCCAACATAATTGTTTTTAAACCCTTCTCAGTAAGTTCTTTGGCTGCCCAACCTCCACTGATTCCGGATCCAATAACAATTGCATCATATACATTATTTTCCACCATTATCTTTTAAATTTTAATTAGTTTTCTACTTGTGTTTGAATAGTCTCCTTCTTGAAAAAAACTAAGAAGATGATCATCACCACAAAGGCAATAACCGCAGGAACTATCCATAAATTATTCCAGAACAAGGCTAAATCAGTGTCCTTGATCGAAACATACATATCACTTACATAACCTGCTACCCAGAATCCAATCAATTGACCTACTCCATAAGTCGCTAAGGTAATCAATCCTTGTGCAGCACTCTTGTTATCCTTTCCTGCCTTCGAATCCGTATATATTTGTCCCGAAACAAAAAAGAAATCATAACAGATACCGTGCAAAGCAATCCCTAACAATAACATAAAGGTCAATTCTCCCGCATTACCATAAGCAAATAGTACATAACGTAATACCCATGCTAGCATCCCCAATAAAATGGTATTCTTAAAACCAAAACGAGTGAAGAATACTGGTAATAATAACAGACATAAAGCCTCTGAAATCTGTCCAATAGTCATCTTACCAGTCGCATTTGCCAAGCCTATTTCTGTTAAAAATGGATTCGCATATTGATAATAAAACGCTAAAGGAATACAAATTAATATCGAGCAAATAAAGAAAACCAAGAAATTACGGTCCTTCAATAATTTGATCGCATCTAATCCTAAAATCTTTGAAATACTTTCCTTCTCGCCTGAATTCCTATCCTTAATGGGAGGGGTTTTAGGTAGAAAAAAAGAAAATGCCGCCAAAACAACGGAAGCAATAGCAGACATCAAGAATGTATTCTTTAAGAAACCTTCTTGAAGCCCTTCAGGACTATCCCACTTAAATAAGTAACTGATGGATAAACCAGCTACGATCCAACCAATGGTTCCCCAAATTCGAATAAATGAAAATTCCTTCTCCGGATTTTTCATCTGTCTGAATGATACGGAATTGACCAATGACAGGGTTGGCATATACAAGATCATATAACCTAATACATACGGAAAGAATGATCCAATGGAATCACTCTGATAAAGTTGATACATCAAAAATGCACCAGCAATATGTAAAACACCGAGTATTCTTTCGGCATTAAAATATCGGTCTGCAATCATACCGATAATAAATGGAGCAATAATTGCTCCCCACGATTGTGTCGAGAAAACGTTTGAAATCTCTAAGCCTGAGGCTTTTAAGTTGTTTCCTAAAAATGTTCCGAGCGTAACGAACCAAGCTCCCCAAATAAAAAATTCGAGGAACATCATGAAAGAGAGTTTAAATTTAATTGATGAAGACATTCTTTAAGGTTTACTAAAATCTTGAATTTAAAGATAGAGATAATATGCTAATTACAAAATTTAATAACGAATTTGTTTCAATACTAAATCCCTTTAGCATTAGAAGGAATCCACTTCCCTATAGGCCTTAACCAAGGCTTCTTCCCCTTCTTTTCCAGATTTTGACATCCCGTGCTCCATCCCTACAACTCCCTTATAACCCTTCTCGTACAACCACTTAAATAAGTTCTTATAATTAATCTCTCCAGTTGTTGGCTCTCTCCTACCTGGATTATCTCCAACCTGGATATACGCAATCTCACTCCAACAATTTTCCATCATCTGGATTAGGTTACCCTCATTTTTCTGCATATGATAGACATCATATAAAATCTTGCATGATGGACTATTTACTGCCTTACAGATTTCATAGGTTTGATCCGAAAATCGTAAGAATAAATCCGGTGTATCACTCAATGGCTCTAACACCATTGTAATACCATGAGGTTCAAATATTTCCGCCCCTCTTCTTAAACCTTCAACAACATTACCTGTTTGTACTCCGATCGGTAGATTACGAACGTAATCTCCAGGAACTACAGTGACATGCTTTGCATTACAACGTTTTGCAATTTCTACAGATTCTTTACAGCCCTTAACGAATATGTCTATAAATTCTTGTTTTCCTGCAGCTAAGGAATTCGCTCCATTCCCTCCTTTTGGAACCACAAAAACGCCCATGGTCATCCCTAATTTTGCCAATAGCTCTCCAACTTTCTTTTGCTCATCTGCTGAACGACCTGGCATCCCATTATCTTCAATTCCGCGGAAACCTAGTTCATGCATGTATTTTATTTCATCCAAGAAATTCTTCCCAGCTGTAGCACTAAACATCCCTTGGTGTGGACCATAGTTTAACTTAAAAGGTTGATTGGCAGATTTTGAATCCATAGGGTTTGTTGATTGATCTTTAGCAGAAAGGCCATTTGAAAATAAAGACGCACCTACTAATAGGGAACTGTTTTTTAAAAAATCTGAACGTTTCATTTAGGTATAAGTTTTAATTTTTAAGTATTTTATCGGTTAGCAAATACTTCTGAAATCCAGAAGACTGAGCCTCTTTCACCTGCCCATCCTCCAAATACAGTAAATAAATATCAACTATATTTTTTGAATTCGCAAATGAAATTGCTTCATCTGGCTTCATCGCTATAAACACATTATCATATGCATCTGCCTCCATAGCGCTATTCGCTACAACCGTTACTGATATTGTCTGTGACTTAATCGGGCGACCCGTTTTAGGATCAATATGATGTGAAAACTTGTAATCTTTTACTTCACGAAACTTCTCATAACTACCTGAAGTAGTGACAGATTTGTTTCTTAACTCTAATATATGATCGGAACCTCCTGAAGCTTGCTCTGGTCGCTGAACCAAAACCTTGAAATTACTTTGATCTGGTTTTGACCCATGAGCTCGTATCTCCCCACCGACTTCTACAATGAAATTATCAATCTTTTGATCTATCAAATAATCATGTAAGACATCCACCGTATAGCCCTGCGCTATTCCATTTAAATCGACTTGAACTCCGCGAACTCTTTTTTTAAGTCGCTTTCCGGATAATTTCAATTTATCCATCCCAACAAATTTCAAAGTCTCCGCAACTTTACTTGAATCTGGTATATCAACTACCTTCTCGGGACCAAAACCCCATAAGCTTACCAACGGCATTACTGTGACGTCAAATAAACCTTTGGAATCTTTGTAGACGCGAAATGATTCCTTCATAACAGTCCACATATGATCATCCAACTTCATCTTCATCAATTCAGGATCATTGAACTTCAAAATATTGGACCCTTTTTTATAAAGGGACATCGATTGATCGATAACTGCAAAAATACTGTCTATGGAAGATTGAGAAATGGAAGCACGCTCTGAATAATAGGTAAGCGTATAGGTTGTTCCTTGTGCTCTTCCGTATAATTCGTGTTTCTGTAAAGCAGAAATTGGTTGCTGTCCGTATGCACAGCAACCAATTAATATAAGGATGATAAAATTACAGAATTTTATCACTATTAAATGTATTTCTCAACATCATGCCCTGGTACTGCAACTGGATAGAATCCATCTTCATTTGGCAATACCTTAGGTTTTGCATCCCATGCAAATTGATCTGGCATCAAGCTGATGTTCGATTGAATCGCCTCATCCCATTTGATTACCTTTCCAGTATAACATGCAATCCTTCCGATAATACCAGTCAAGGAACTGTAAGCACCGTACTCCGCATTATCAAATTTATATTCTCCTTTTGCAATCGCTTCAAATAATTCTTTATGCTCTTGCTGATATGGATTTGGATTCCCTTTTGGATCATGACGATAAATTTCTTTACCATCTGGACCATACAAAACAGCTTGATTACTAGCTGATAAATATACTCTACCTTTAGTAGCTTGGAAGGTCTCATCTACTCTGTTTGAGATCCCTTCGAAGTGACGACATTGGCTATATACTACCGATCCATCATCGTAAGTTAATTCCAAAGCAAAGTTATCATAGATCTCACCGTACTCTTTTCCGGTTCTATGTGCTCTACTTCCTGTTCCTTGAATCGACACTGGATATTTTTGTTTTACCCAGTTTGCAATATCAATATTATGGACGTGTTGCTCTACGATATGATCCCCACATAACCAGTTGAAATAATACCAGTTTCTCATTTGGTATTCCATCTCTGTTTGATTTGGTTTACGAGGTCTTACCCAAACACCACCGCTATTCCAATAAACCTGACCGGAAACAACATCTCCGATAGCTCCATCGTGAATACGTTTGATAGCTTCTCTATAATTTGTCTGATAACGTCTTTGCAGACCTACCACAACGTTTAATTTCTTTTGCTTTGCAATCTTCGCTACTTCTAGCACCTTACGTACTCCAGGGATATCCGCAGCAACTGCTTTTTCCATAAAGACGTGCTTCCCTTGATTGATTGCTTCTTCGAAATGAAGTGGTCTAAATCCTGGAGGAGTGGTCAATAAAACCACATCAGCATCCTTGATTGCCGCCTTATAAGCATCAAAACCTACATATTTGCGACTATCTGGAACATCAATCTTATCTCCAAATTTCTCTTTTAAGGTATTATAAGTTGAATCTAGATTATCTTTGAAGGCATCTGCCATCGCTACCAACTTGATGTTTTGACCTGATGCAAAGGCATCAAAGGTAGCTCCTGTACCACGACCACCACAGCCTATTAAGGCAATTTTTATAACATCAGATCCCGCTGCGAATACACTGCTTACTGAACTCCCGGTTAAGGCTGCAGCACCCACTAAGGCTGATGATGATTTAATAAAATCTCTACGTTTTAAACTTTCCATGAAGTTAGATTTAAATTGAGTATTATCGGTTTATGTTAATTAAAAATCCTTGATTGGCGCCTTATCATAATACGCCATAATTTCCTCGTGGCTCGGTTGTTTGACCGGACGAACTAAGCGCATCCCTACAAATGGCGCCTCTGGAAACCACCAATTTGATTTTGGAATCTGAGGGTCCAATTGTTTCCAGATTGGATCGGAGGCTCCTCTCGCTGCAGAACGCATATCCACGGCTGTACTCTCAAATGATCCCCCACGAACAACATGTGGATATAACTTCGTCGGTACATTAACCGGATTTTCCGTTACCTTACCCGCCAAAGTCTTGTAGAATTCAGCATCATATTGATCATAAGTCCACTCCGAAACATTCCCTAAGATATCATATAATCCCCAAGGGTTCGCTTTTTTACTCCCTACTTTCGCCGTTTTATTGGAGGAATTATCCTTGAAAACCGCGTAATCAGCTAATTGACCAGCATCATCTCCAAAGAAATACTCTGTATTGGATCCTGCTCTAGCTGCATATTCCCACTCGGCCTCCGTCGGTAAACGGTAGAAAACCCCAGTCCTCACATATAACCACTTACAAAACTGAATCGCATTATAATGTGTCATGGCTAAAGCTGGTTGACCATCCTTGCCATAACCAAAAGTCATATCCAAATATGGTTTTGTAGGTCGAGTTACGGCATCTACTTCAGCAGAAACTTTGCCATCGGTAGATTTGGTAATTTCGTAATCTTTATATAAAAATGGCTCAAAAAGATTCCAGGTAACTTCATAGGTTCCCATCCAAAACGGATCTAGCTTTACCTTATGAACTGGCTTCTCATCTGCATTGGAAGATTTTGAACTCCCCATTTCAAATTCACCGCCTGGAATGGCTTCCATTGTGAATTCTAAACTTGTCCCTTCAATTTTTTGTGTATAACGCTCATGCTTTTCTTGAGCATTAGACACTTGTATCCCTGCCAATAAGGCAAAGAATAAAACTCTCTTCATAAATAACTATAGTATATTAAAACCTAAAAACAATTAGTATTTTCTTGAATATATTGCAATAAAGATAAGCAATTCTGTAAATAATTTAATAACATTTAGGTTACATTAAAAATGTACTAAGTATAAAATACCAAAAATATGTGCTCAATAAGCCCAAGGGAATACTTAATCCGATGACACTATTCCCTACTTTGGAGTTCAACTTGAATTGGCTCAATATGATACTGGTAGCGACCAAACTTGGCATTGCCATCTCAAATATCGAAACCTGAACAATCTCCCCGCTTAAACCCATACTCCATGCTATCAGAAAAATAACGGCCGGTGCTAATAGTAATTTATAAATCAAAGCATAAGTAATATTGGGGATTTCACTTTTTACGATTCCGAAATTCAATTGAAGCCCTATAGAAAATAGCGCTAAGGGTGAAACTGTAGAGCCTAAAATCTTAAAAAAATCATCTAAACTACTCAAGTCAATAAACCTTGCCAAAGTAATAGCAAGTAAACAACCGATTAATGGTGGAAAGGTAAATACCCGTTTTAAAATAAATTTGATATCCACCGTATTCTTTTTCTTTAAACTCCCCTTCATCGCGACAACCACTCCAACCGTAGATAATAAGAAAAAGGTCATCTGATCACTTACAATTCCAATTGGAAGTGCCTCAACCCCAAAATAGGCCGTGATTAATGGAAATCCTACGAAGGATGTATTGCTCAGTCCAGCAATCAACATCAAAGTATGTGAGGTCCTCTTGGAAATATTCGTAAACCGCTCAATAATATAGAAAAGAATGATAGAACCTGTTAATACCAATATTGGCCCCAACATGGTAAATAGTAATCTATTATCCCAATTTAACTTGGGTAAATAATTAAAGGAGATAGCTGGCAATCCGAAATATAAAACCCACGCATTTAAGGCTTTATATCCATCTTTTGCAACCCAATTCAATTTCCTACTAATTACTCCAGCGGACAGACAAAAAATAATAAGGATAAAGTTTGACACGGCATTTATTTTTTTCAGCAGTCAGAATTGAAACAAAAATGACACTGAACACGTTTTAAGCCCTAAAGTTATTACTATTTTTGTCGATTAAGTAAAATCCATAATTATTATTCTGTGAGCAAGAGCACTATTCTATTTTTATTTATTCTGTCCCCTTTTCTAGCTGTTAGTCAGATATCTCAAATTACAAAGGAAATTAAAAAAAGCCCACTAATCTTTGAACTTGAAACTGAAAACGGTGGTATTCTTGCTCAAAAAGGTTTAAAATCAAGCACCTATGAAGGCGCTTATTACAATGGATTAAACTTTAAAATCGGTTGGAAACAACGTGCTAAAAAAGATCAATATTATCAAATATACAATTATCCTATTTACGGTATCGGCCTATATTCCAGCACTTTCAATACCGATATCTTAGGTAGTCCTTTCGCTATCTATGGATTTGTACAAACACCAATTGCTCCAAAGGAGGATAGTCGTTGGAGTTATGATTATCGGATTGGACTTGGTCTGTCTGGTAACTTTAAGCCCTACAATGAAAATGAAAACCCATTGAACCTGGTGATTGGCTCTAAAAACAATGTGTTTATTGATTTGGGAATAAGGACCCAATACAAGATTAACCCACATTGGAAAGCTGGTGTAGGACTTGCATTCCATCACTTTTCTAATGGAGCCCTTAGACTCCCTAACAAAGGAGTAAACCTCGTACCTGTCACCGTCTCAGTCAATTATCAAATCAATCCTGAAATAAAAATCAACAAAGATTCCGTACTAAAGCCTTATTCTAAGAAAATCCTTTACCACCTTAATTATGGCGTTGGCTTCAAGCAGCTGAAAGATGATTCGGATGAAAGATTCTTTAAATCTACCCTAAGCGCCTATGCCAGCAAACATGTGTCCTATAAATGGAGATTAGGAGCTGGATTTGACTTATTCTATTCTTCCTCCGGCAATGATGCTGAAATCGCTGGCGACAAATCTGGAGAACTGGGATCCAAACTTTCTGGAGGCCCGGCATTCTATATTGCACATATCCTCAATGAAAGACTCGTCCTGAACGGAAATGTTGGATATTATCTCCATAATCAACGCTTCAATGGTGAAATCAGAAGAGTATTCCTTAGGGCCGGAGCAAGATATTACGTCTATAAAAATATCAACGCAGGAGTATCCATCAAAGCCCACATGGGGAAAGCTGATTTTATCGAATGGACAGTAGGCTATACTTTCAACAGAGATCAATCGAATTAAAGCTGCCTTTTTCGTACCTTTATTGAAGCAATAGGAAACCAAATCCATTTGTAAAAATGAATTTTGCAGATAGAGTAATTGACTTCAATCGAAATCTTCAATACACTGGCAAATTACCAGACGGTTATTTTGTATTGAACCCCTTCATGGATAATCCCGAAACAATGAAGGTCATGCGGCAATTCTATGAACAGTTCTATTCCGACAACGATACTCGAAAATTCTTGATCGGAATAAATCCAAGTAGACATGGTGCTGGTGTCACTGGTGTGCCTTTTACGGATACCAAAAGACTCGATTCTGTATGTGGAATCAAAATGACCTCTGCCAGAACTCATGAAATCTCCTCCGTTTTTATCTATGACATGATTCAGGAATTTGGTGGTGCAGAAGCATTCTACAAAAACTTTTATATCAACTCCCCTTTTCCCCTGGCCATAATTCGTGAAGTAAAACCTGGTCAATTTTTGAATGCGAATTATTACGACGACCCAAAATTATTCCTTGCTGTCAAAGACTTTATGATCGATTCCCTAAAAAACCATATTTCCATGGGTCTTGACCAAGATGAAGCATTTATTTTAGGGAAGAAGAATGCGCTATTTATCCAAAAACTAAATACAGAAGCTCAATTGTTCAAAAAATTGACAGTTCTGGAACACCCTCGCTTTATACAACAATATAAATCCAAGGAGAAAGATCAATACATAAACAAGTATTTATTGGCATTTAACCAAGATGGAACAAAATAGAATTATTTACAGCATAGGTCATTCGACTCATCCCATTCAGGAATTCCTTGACATGCTAAATTCCTTTGACATCAAACTTCTTGTCGACATCAGAAGACATCCCGGATCTAGAAAATACCCACAATTTAATCAAGATGAACTCCGGTCTTATTTAGAAAACAACGGAATTGCTTACCAATACCTGGAAGCATTGGGCGGACGAAGACCGACACATAAGAATAGCCATAACAGCGCATGGAAAAATGAATCCTTTAGGGGTTATGCCGATTATATGGAAACAGATGGCTTTGCTCAAGGAATCCATGAACTGGAGAATCTGGCAACAGGAAAAAATACCGCTTTTATGTGTTCAGAAGCTGTTTGGTGGCGATGTCATCGATCCCTGGTCTCCGATTATCTAAAATTTAAAGGTTGGAAGGTATGGCATATTATGGGCATTGGAAAAGCTCAGGAACATCCCTATACTTCTGTTGCAAAAATCACGGATTCAGGTTTGACCTATTCAGAAAATTAATAAATCATGAAAACAAAATTTAAGATTGGCGATCTTGTTAGCTGGAATTCCGAAGCAGGTCGCGTTTCAGGAACTATTATCAAAATCCATATCGCTGATTTTGATTACAAAGGCTACACGCATCGCGCTAGCCCCAATGACCCCCAGTATGAAATAAAAAGTAGTAAAACCGATCATATTGCCGCGCATAAAGAAAAAGCACTCACTTTGATTAAATAGTCAAAAAAAATGTAACATTCTGCTTTACAATTCCCTGAGAAAATCCAAAACACTTAAATTTGCCGCAATCGCTAATTAATAATCACATTAGAATCAATTTCAATTTTCTGATTATTAAGTTTCATTCCCTTATCCAAAATGAATAGAAAGAAAGTTATTCATCACAATTATTTTAAACTCTTCGCCATCTCCATGATCGTTGGTCTATTGAGTTCCTTGCTAGCTATTTCTTTACGCTTTATCACAGAGAAAACTGAACATCATATGCTTTCTTTTGTCTCTGAAACTAATCCTTACCTCTTTATCATCTTACCCTCGATCGGTATTACCATGATTTACTTTTTGAGAAAGTATGTCTTCCATGGTAAAAAAAATAAAGGAATGACCGAAATCTATAAAACCTTAGATCTCCGAAAAGACCATTTACCATTATTTAAAATTCCATCCCACTTTATCAATGGTTTTTTAACCGTTATTTTTGGCGGATCAACCGGCATCGAAGTATCTACTGTGGTATCAACCGCAACCATTGGAAACGAAGTCTACAAGAAAAACTTCTCCGCCAAACTTTATAAAAGGGAGTTGATTTGTGCCGCTTCCGCTGCCGGAGTTGCCATTCTTTTTTCTAGCCCCTTAGCAGGATTACTTTTTGGAATCGAAGCTATTAGTCGGAAATTTAAACCTACCATATTGATTAGCTGTTTGGCATCAACCTTAATCGCAGCATTATTTATTTACGGATTAGGAAATGAGAGAGTTATCCCAACCCACATCATCGATTGGAAATGGCAATCCACACCTTTCTTTTTTGTCCTCAGCTTACTTGCAGGTCTATTCGCCGTTGGTTTTACGCTGATGATGATCCGAATTAAAACCTTCTTTGGAAATATTAATAACAATTTTATTCGAGTAAACTTAGGTGCCATTACCGTTGGATTAATAATCTTTTTTTTCCCAGTCTTATTTGGCGATAGTTATCATGGTCTAAATGAGGTTCTGCACGCAGAATCCAATTCCATCGGCTATCTGTTCCTTTTGGTTCTCCTAAAACCATTGGCCTCTTCATTAACCTTAGGTGCTGGTGGAGATGGTGGTGTATTTGCGCCAAGTATCATTGTAGGTGCTTTCTTAGGGTTGTTAATGGCTATATTCTGTCAGACTGTATTACATATGGAGGTAAGTCCCATTAACTTCGCTCTGATTGGTGCCGGCTCTATGCTTTCTGCTGCTATCTATGCCCCTTTTACTTCTATTTTTCTGATTTGTAATATCGTCCCTAATGGATACAGCTTGATTATCCCTTTAATTGTATGTTGCCTGGTATCAAAATACTTCGCCAATAAATTATTGCCTTATAATGTGTATACCTATGATATGTATAAGGAAAAAATGAGAAATTCAATCGCATAGGGATTCGTAATATTTTCATTGACAAATTGGTTAGGTATAGGGAGTTTCTTAAATTGCTTCAATAAATCAAACACCTAAACAATTTATTATACCCATGAAAAGGTCTCTTCTCGTTTTATTTGCTCTTTGCATTTATTTTTGCAAACCGGTACTGGCGCAAGAAAAAATAACTATCAGTCATTTACCCTTTATTCAAGCCTTAACAGATTCAACGGTTTCCATTATATGGACCAGCAATAAGAATGCTATAGGCTGGGTTGAACTCGCCCCTGACGACCAAACCCATTTCTACCAATCAGAAAGACCCAAAATATTCTCCGGAAAATATGGCTTCAAGAATGTAGGAACGGTACACCAGGTTGACCTTTCTGGTCTAAAGCCCGGAACAAAATATCGCTACAGGGTATATAATCAAGAAGTCCTGAAACATGAAGGTACAAAGGTGCAATACGGTGAATATGCTGCAACAAATGTATATAAACAACAACCCTTAACATTTTCTACTCCAGGACCTAAATCATCTGTTTCATTCGCTGTCATCAATGATATTCATGGAAAAAATGATGTCATGACCAACCTGATCAAGCAGGTCGATCTAAAAAACACGGATTTCATTGTTTTCAATGGGGATATGGTAGACAACCTATTGAGTGAAGAACAGATGTACCAAGGTTTTATGGATACGGCAATACAACTATTTGCTAGTGAAAAACCAATGTATTATTCAAGAGGGAACCATGAAACTAGAGGTCCTTTCGCTGTACAATACCCAAAATATTTCCCTACCAGTTCAGGTGAGCTATATTATATGTTCAATCAAGGAGATGCTTGTTTTATTGTCTTGGATTGTGGAGAAGATAAACCGGATTCAGACATTGAATATAGTGGAATTGTAGATATGGACGCATACCGTACCTTGCAGGCCAAATGGCTGGAAAAAGCTGTCCAAAATCCAGCTTACAAAAACGCAAAGTACAAAATCATTATCTGCCATATCCCGCCCGTATTAGGCTGGCATGGAATGGAAGATATTCGTAATAAATTTGTTCCTATATTAAATAAAGCAGGAGCTCAAATCATGCTGAGTGGTCATATGCATCGACATGAAATCCTAAAGGCTGATCAAACCGTAAATTTCCCGGTCATCATTAACTCTAACGTCAATATCATCAAAGCAAACCTTGACGAAAAACAAGGCTCCTTTAAGATCTATTCCCAAGACGGAAAACTGGTTGACGAAGTAACCATCAAATAGAACATGTCTTCAGACATGTTCTATTTGATGCAAATGATAAAAGTATTAAAACGGTCAACTCTATTTAGGGATGAACAGCCTTACTATCTCACATCTCATATCTCAAATCTCATATCCAAAAGAAATGGGGCCTCTTTCAGCCCCATTTCTTTATTTAAACAACTTAAATATCTTACTTCCAAAATTCTTATCCACGGTAATATAAGATGGATAATAGATATTTTGACCGGCTATTCGAATGGAAGGTTTGATTTTCAAGACCATAAAACCTTCAGACTTTTTGTTCAATAATTCATCAAAGAATTTATCAAATCCATTCTCTTTAGCTTTGTTAAAAATATTTGCCTTGAAAGTCATCGGTACAATCGTACTTTCACCTTGTTTCAAGTTGACATTTTGATCCACTGTTCCTTCAAAAAGAGGTGAATTCTGAATTTCAATCACATATTTAAATGAGTTGAAAGCTGCCTTTTGCATTTCAGGATTCGTGATTTTAAGATTTACTTTTCCTTCCAAAGGCAACTCCTTACTAAAGAGTGCTACGGCAAGACCAGCCATAGAAGATAAGCTATAGCTACCATCCGATCCTTTGAAGGATTCCAAAGACTTTCCATTAAACTTGACCTGATCAACCGACTCAACATCATATTCACAATCTGCCAAAGCCTTGATTTGAGCTTTTTTATTAACCTGACATCCTGATAACATCAGGATTGCCAATATTGATACTATTCCTATTATCTTTTTCATATCCTGTTTTACTTTCTTCCAAAATTATAAATCAAACCTAAGGTAAATACAGCATTACCAGGTTTCAAATACTCATTATTCATTAAACCAATGTTCCAGCCATTCGTATATTGAATCTGAAAACCTTTATTCAATTCCAGTCTTGTAAAGAAAATTGGTTCTACATAAACGTTCTCTTCCAATCGACTTGGAACCCCATTTAAATCAAACCTATCCATCTTGATTCGACTTAACCGGATGGCCGTTCCGTAGTTTAGAGTCCTTTTCTTACCAAAAAGATTAATCTTGTTTTTTCGGGTTGATGAAAAATTTGCTTGAACAAAGATTTTATTAAAATCCACATCCCGGGTTTCCACGGCATTAGTCCCTGTTGTACTTGCTCTTTTATCGACATCCATCGTCGCTCCTACTCCATATCCGCCATAAAATTCCAAGACACTCCGCTTTCCTTTGCCAACCACTGTATAGTAACCTAAGCCACCTTCATACAAGTATTGTTTGAAATCATGATTATCAGATTTATAATTGATGTAGGAACCATTCCCAATAATTGCCAAGTGATCCGTAAAGGCAACACCTAGATTTGCACTAGCATTTCCTTTCGGGTTGACATGTGCCGCCAAATATCCTTCACCTTTGCCTGTAAACATAGGGGTCGCTGGAACATTAGGCAAATAAACTGAACTACAACTGCTAAAGCTGGTAACCCCTGCTAGCAGACCTAAATATAAAAAGGACCTTATTTTAATCATAAAATGTATTAACCCTGCATCTCCTCAAATTATTATGCCAAAGATTCATAATCTAAAAAAACTTTCATGTTTTCGTTGATAATCAACGGACATGAAAGTTTTTATTGGTCTCGATTAGAGATATTGTTAAAAATGTATCAATTAATCCTCAGGATTAAATAACCCCGTGGATCTCAAGTTGCTCTTGCATTTCTTTTTGAAGTTTCACAGCCTCTTCACGTGCTTTCTCCGCAAAATCCTTCCCTTTGGAAGCATAAATAATACCACGGGTGCTGTTTACCAAGAGTCCACAATCCTTATTCATCCCATATTGACAAACATCAGCTAAGGAACCGCCTTGTGCACCAACACCGGGAACCAATAAGAAGTGATTCGGAGCATGCTTCCTAATCGTTGTAAAAGCCTCTCCACGCGTAGCTCCAACCACATACATGATATTCTCCGAACTCCCCCAAGTATTCAGCTTATCAATGACTTCCTCAAATAATTGCTTACCTTCTTTATTCTGAAAGTTTTGAAAATCCAAACTTCCATGATTAGAAGTTAAGGCCAGAACAATGGCCCATTTCCCTTCAAATTCTAAAAATGGAGTCACTGAATCCTCACCCATATAAGGTGCAATCGTAATGGAATCGAAATTCAATCCCGAAGAAGCAGGATTAAAAAACGCCTGTGCATACATCTTGGAAGTATTGCCGATATCACCACGCTTAGCATCAGCTATACTAAAACAATCCTTTGGAAGGACTTCACAGGTTTTCCGCAAGGATTCCCATCCTTTAACACCATAACTTTCATAGAAAGCAATATTCGGTTTATAGGCAACACATAAATCCGAAGTTGCCTCGATTATTGCCTTATTAAATGAAAATATCGGATCTTCATCATCTAATAGATGTTCCGGAATTTTACTAATATCAGTGTCCAAGCCCACACATAAAAAGCTTTTCTTACTTTTTATGTTATCAATTAGCTCTTGTTTTGTCATTTTTATTGATTAATTAATGAGATCATGAAATCCTCAAATTCTTTTGTTGAATAGTCGGCCATTCCTTTATGGTCGAAGGCTAAGGCTCCTTGTTTATTTAAAACAACTGTTGAAGGAATAGAGTTACTTAACCAGGTCGTAGGAATATCACTCTCCGGATAATAGATAGGCATATTCAATTTCTCCTTCTCCATGAAAGCTTTCGCTCCATCCTTATTATGCTCTATTTCAACAAGCATAAATACCACGTTTTCATTATCTTTATACTTATCATATAACTTTTGAATGGAAGGCATTTCTGCACGACATGGACCACACCAAGTTGCCCAAAAGTTGATAAAAACAACTTTCCCTTTTAAATCGTGCGTTTGAATGGTTTTTCCAGCATCGTCTGATAATGTAACGGTTTCAGTCATCACCAACGGAGTTGCCGATGGATTTGCTGCTGTTTGTTTGGGAACATCTGGATTAAACAAACCAATTTTCATCAACCCACGTTGAATTGCTGTTCTAGTCGTTGGGGTCAATACCAAAATGGCTAATACAATAATTAGTACCCAGGATAATATATTCTTTGTTTTGTTCTTCTTTTCTGCCATGATTATGAATCAAATTTCTCTAGTTGTTTTAACAAAGTAGCAAAATCTTTCGGATAATCCGCTTCAAAGGCATACTCTTTCCCATTCAAGGTAAATTTAACTGCTTTTGAATGCAGTGCAAAACGCTTCATAATGGGTAGTTCTTCTTGGTCTTTTGAAAGGGTAAAGCCTCTTTTCTTAATTTGAGAAAGGTACACGGGCTTGCCACGGTACATGGCATCCCCCACAATGGCAGCGTGCTGTGTCGCTAAGTGAATCCGGATCTGATGCATCCTACCTGTGATTGGTTTGCATTCTACTAAAGTATATTGCTTAAAATACTTGATACTATTGAATATCGTCTCCGCTGGTTTCCCATTATAGCGGTCAATAGTAACATTTTTATTCCCTTGATTCAAAATAGGTAAATCAACAACCAGGTTTTCAAAAATATGCGTACCACCGATAATAGCGTGGTAAGTCTTGTCTACCCGACGTTTTTCAAATTCTATAGACATTAACCTATAGGTTTCAGGGTTCTTAGCGATTAATAATACGCCAGAAGTATCCTTATCCAAACGATGGCATACCTGTGCATCAGGAAAGTAATTTTTCGCTAAGCGCAGGATATTAACCTCATCCCCACCACGTGCATCCAAGGATGCCACAAAGGGCGGTTTATTGATGACAATCAGGTTATCATCCTCATGTATGATCAGTTCGTTGAATTTCGGAAATTTAAATAGATTTTTCTCTTGTTGAGCCATAGCGCAAAAATAAGAATTATTGCTAATTTTCTATAATTCAGCGTAGTTTAACCAATAGGTTAACATTCAGGTTGATACTCCTACAAAAATGCCTACTTTTGCAATAAAAGCAATCTAACATGTCAGTAAATAAAGTAATCAAGCGAATTACAACATCTATTATTCGCGATATGAAAAACAGAGGTGAGAAAATCAGTATGCTTACTTCCTATGATTATTCTACCGCAAGGATCTTAGATGATGCCGGTGTAGATATTCTTTTGGTGGGTGATTCTGCTGCCAATGTCTTCGCAGGATTTGAAACAACCCTCCCTATTACCCTTGACAACATGATTTATCATGCTTCAGCAGTTGCTAGAGCCGCAAAACGCTCGATGGTAATTGCTGACCTCCCTTTTGGTGAATACCAAGGTGCCACAGAAGATGCCTACAAAGCTGCTGTACGGATGATGAAAGAATCCGGTGTCCATGCTATTAAATTAGAAGGTGGAACTGAAATTATCGATAATATTAAAAAGATTGTACAATCAGGTATCCCTGTCTGTGGACACTTGGGACTTACCCCCCAATCAATCTATAAATTTGGAGATTTTGGTGTGCGTGCCAAGGAAGATGCTGAAGCAACAAAATTAAAAGAAGATGCCTTGGCATTACAAGAAGCAGGATGTTTCGCAGTGGTTTTGGAAAAAATCCCGGCAGCTTTGGCTGGCGAGGTCTCTAAAATGTTGGATATTCCAACTATTGGTATTGGGGCCGGAAACCTATGTGATGGTCAGGTTTTGGTGGTTAATGATATGTTGGGAATTACACAAGAATTTAAACCTAAATTCTTAAGACAATATTTAAATCTCAATGAGGAAATCAACAAAGCTGTCAAGCAATATGTTGCGGATGTAAAAGCTCAAGAATACCCTAACGAATCTGAACAATACTAAAAATGAATAAATTCCTCCTTATTGCTATCCTTGTTGGTATTTTAATTTATTTCTTGTCACGTAGAGTGATGATGAAAGGAAAATCTACAGCTATTCAAAAAAGCAATAAGCAAGGTTATTTCTTGATTGAAAGTGGTGCTCCAATTATTCAAAAAACCATTAAGAATACTTTATTTAGTGTAGGAATTGGTGTGGTTCTGTTTATTATCACCATCTTATTGGCCATGAAAATAAAAATCATTCTCTTTTTGCTTCCTATCAGTCTTTATTTAATGAGCCAATTGTTTTTATTGAATAATCAACTTAAGTATGCAAAAGACCAAAGAATTTGGTTCAATCCTAACACAAAAGATGTCATGATCGAATGGTTAAGTGGGAATAAAGTTTCTTTTAACTTGCTGAGCGATGTGCAACAGGTGAAAGCCGTTAAATCAGTACAAAAAAACAATCAGATATTATTTGGTTATTATGAACTCCTAGTTCATAATAACCAAGTCTTTGTTCCTTTTATCTTGGAAGACAATCAGCGGAATACAGGCTTTTTCAATACCTTGAAGGAAAACTTCCTAATCAATCCAAAATCTTCCTTATACCCAATCATTTAAACATTCGGAATTTTATATCCGTTATGATATCCAGCAGCCAAAAGTTTATTGGCTTCAGGTTCCTTAAACCTTTGTTTATCTTTTTCCCAGTAGATTTTCTTGCCTGTTCTATAGGCTATATTTCCCATTTGGGAGAATTTCGCAATATGACTCCCTACCTCTAGTGGAGCATTGAGGATATTGCTATTCTTGGTTCGTATAGCTTCCACAAAATTTTGCATATGCAGATCCAAACCATTATCAACCTTTTTCTGATACGGTACTGCTTTCATTCGATCCATTTCTGGGATTACTTCCCAACCATTTCTATCCAAAACTAGGGTTCCATTATTACCAATAAAGGCAATACCGTGTTCCCGGCTATATGGTCCACCGGAAATACTCGTAGCATGTTCCCATTGGATATTAAAATCATCAAATTCATATACAGTGGTCAAGGTATCTGGGGTGTCACCGGCATCATCAGGATAGGCAAACTTACCACCTGCTGCCATTATGGATCTTGGATCCGATACCTTCATCCCCAATAAAGCATAATCTAATAAATGCACTCCCCAATCAGTCATTAGCCCGCCTGCATAATCCCAGTACCATCTAAAATTATAGTGGAAACGGTTTGGATTAAATGGTCGGGTCTTAGCAGGTCCCAACCAGGATTTGTAATCCACTCCTGCCGGAACTGGTCCATCAGGCTCAACCGGAACTCGCTTTTTCCAACCTAAATAGGCCCAAGCCTTTACCAAACGAATTTTCCCTAATTGTCCTGAATGAACAAACTCGATCGCATCCTTAAAATGCTTCTGAGAGCGTTGCCATTGACCAACTTGAACGATACTCTTGTATTTATCCTTGGCCTCCAACATCGTATTACATTCTACGATCGAATTACCAATCGGTTTCTCTATATAAACAGCCTTCCCTGCTTTACAAGCATCAACCAACATTAAACAATGCCAGTGGTCCGGCGTTCCAATAATCACCGCATCAACCTCAGAGTCCTTTAACAGATCTTGATAATCCTTATATACCTTAGGCTTTTGACCTAAATCATTCAACTGTTTCAATCGATCTTGAATCACTGCATCATCTACATCGCAAATCGCAGTACAACTTACATTCGACACTTTTAAGATGGAACTTAAATCAGACCATCCCATACCCTTAATCCCAATAGCACCTACTCTTAATGTAGACTGAGCACTTGAACGCCCATATAATGACGATAAATGTAATGCCGGAAATAATAAAGCTGACTTATAAATAAATTCTCTTCTTGAAATACTCATGCTTTTTAGGTTTCTATAAATGTACGATGTTCATGCAAATTGGCCATAATTTTATAACTATTTATTGAAATTATGTAACAATTATGAACCCAATTGTCCGGAAATTTGTATTAAATAGTAATTAGGAAATATAACGATGAAAAATCACACCTATAAAGTTTCGGGAATGACCTGTAACGGCTGCAGGACAAACGTCGAAAAGAAATTAAATGAAGTTCCCGGTGTCACCGCCAAAGTAAACCTCGAAAAAGCTGAGGCCCAAATACAGACGGATGAACCCATCAATATTCTCAACCTACAAGATAAACTCAATGAATTGGGCGGTCACTACCAAATTCATGATGAAGACCATCATGGGCATACCCATCATCAACATAATCATGAACCAGAACTATCAGAAAGTGGACAATATATCTGCCCCATGTTCTGTGAAGGTAAAGACAAGATATATCATGAACCGGGACGTTGTCCAGTTTGTAATATGCACTTACGACCAATTGAAAAGGTCGATTTCAATGCTCCGTCTCATCAGCATCAAGCACAACCCAAAGTAAATGCCAGCAATGCGGGGAAGTATTATTGTCCAATGATGTGCGAAGGTGACAAAGTTTATGACAAGTTCGGTTCTTGTCCGGTTTGTGGAATGAACCTGGAAAAAATTCCAGATACCACTTTGAAAGTGGAATACTCCTGCCCTATGCATCCAGAAATCGTACAAGACCATCCTGGTGATTGTCCGATCTGTGGAATGGAACTGGTCCCTAATCAAGTAACCGAAGATGATGACCAGCATTATCGTGATCTCTTGAAGAAATTCTGGATTTCAGTAGCCTGTACGGTGCCAGTTTTTATTCTTTCAATGGGCGATATGTTACCTGGTCAACCAATCAGCCAGATTATCCCTTATAAAGTAAATGCTTGGATTCAATTGATATTAACCTTACCAGTCGTATTCTATACTTGTTGGATGTTTTTCCAACGTGCATGGACTTCTTTCAAGACCTGGAATCTAAATATGTTTAGCTTGATTGGCCTGGGAGCTGCAGCAGCATTTGTTTTTAGTATATTGGCGTTCTTCTTTCCGCAAATTTTCCCGGAAGAATTAAAAGGGCATCATGGAGAAGTTCACCTGTACTTTGAATCTGTAGTGGTTATTCTAACCTTGGTTTTACTAGGCCAAGTCATGGAAGCAAAAGCACATTCCAAAACCAATTCGGCGATTAAGGAATTAATCAAATTAAGTCCTGCTGAAGCGATTTTGGTAGAAAATGGACAGGAAAGGAAAATTTCCATCCATGATGTGCAAGTTGGCAACATTTTAAGAGTTCGCGCAGGTGATAAGGTTCCTGTAGATGGTCTAGTGACTGAGGGAAACACCTCCATTGACGAGGCCATGATTACTGGTGAACCCATTCCTGTAGAAAAATCAATAGACGATCAGGTCATTGCTGGTACGATCAATGGTAATCATGAAATCCTGATCAAAGCCGAAAAAATTGGTTCTGAAACTTTATTGGCTCAAATAATTCAATTGGTCAATGATGCTAGCAGAAGCCAACCGCCAATTCAAAAGTTAACGGATAAGGTCTCGAAAATTTTTGTCCCAACAGTAATTGTTATTGCGATTTTGACCTTCATTCTATGGAATGTATCTTCTGTACCTAATAGTACAGCAATGGCATTCTCAAATATGCTTGCGGTTTTAATTGTTGCCTGTCCTTGTGCATTAGGCTTGGCTACGCCAATGTCTGTCATGGTCGGTATTGGAAAAGGTGCTAAAAATGGTATCCTGATCAAAAACTCAGAAGCATTGGAAAAATTGGAAAAAGCAAATGTCTTGGTGGTTGATAAAACCGGTACTATTACGGAAGGAAAACCATCCGTATCAGAAGTAACAACGGAAAACGATAAGTTCTCAGAGAATGATATCCTTCAAATTGCAGCTTCTGTCAATAAAAATAGTACCCATCCATTAGCTCAGGCCATGACCGAAAAAGCTAAAGAAAATGGTTTGCAATTCTTGGATGTTACTCAATTCGAAAACATTTCAGGGAAAGGTGTTAAAGGCCATATTTTCCATATGACAGTTCTATTAGGTACCCCTAAATTAATGACCGAGCAACATATTGACCTATCAGAGGAGCAAAAGAAAAAGATTGAAGAGCTACAGAAAAAGGGAAATTCTGTTTCTGTATTAGCGATTGATGGAAAGCTGGCTGGAATCATAGCGGCCTTCGATGCCTTGAAAAAAAGTAGCATTGAAGTTATTCAGAGATTTATTTCTGAAGGTGTGGAGGTTTATATGTTTACCGGTGATAATCAAAATACAGCTGATATCGTTGCTAAGGAGGCCGGCATCCAACATGCCAAAGGTAGTTTATTACCAGAAGATAAACTGAAAGGAATTAAGGAGCTCCAGCAGCAAGGCAAGAAAGTTATTATGGTGGGGGATGGAATTAATGATGCTCCTGCCTTAACCCAGGCAGATGTGGGTATTGCGATGGGCACCGGAACGGATGTCGCCATTCAAAGTTCAGAAATCACCTTGATTAAAGGTGATTTAGTAGGTGTTCATAAAGCATTTAAACTTAGCAAATCCATGTTGAGGAATATTAAGCAAAACTTACTATTTGCTTTTCTGTATAATGTAATCGGCATTCCCATTGCAGCAGGATTATTATATCCATTTTTTGGAATTCTGATGTCACCAATGATAGCTGCTGCTGCGATGAGTTTAAGCTCCGTTTCGGTAATTGTGAATTCCTTACGTCTAAATGCTGTAAAGTTGGATTAATGCTCCTTTGAGATAGATTTTACCCGTTTCGCCAATAACAGGTGTGACAAAAGCCCTAATAAGGCAAAGGTCACACCTACGGCGCAAACTCCAGCCCAACCCGCAATTCCCCAAGCTTGCGCAGCCAGCCATGACCCAAAAGACCCTCCTATAAAATAGATCACCATATATACGGTATTCAAACGACTGGTTGCTGGGGTTTTTATCGCAAAATAATCCGATTGGTTCATAATATGTGAGGATTGTAAACCCAAATCTATCAGGATAATGCCCACTACCAATCCAAAATAGGTGTTTCCCATAAAGTAGATAAAAAACCAACTCAATAAAATAATTACCAGAGAAATACTAATAATCTTATTTCGGGTCCAGACTTTATTCAATTTCCCCACAAATGCTGCTCCTAATGCCCCTGCTGCCCCGATCAATCCAAAGGTTCCAGCTATGGATGGACCTACCTCAAATGGTGGCTCCTCCAAATGAAAAGCTAAAGTCGTGAAAACAGCACAGAGGGATGCAAAACTTACAGCACCTCGAAATGATGCCAATTGCAAGATGGGTTCCGATTTTGCCAATTTCCAAACGGACTTCATTAACGATGCATAATTGCCATGAAAATTAGGCTTCATCTCTGGCAACATCCTATAGACCAAAACCCAAGAAACCAACATCAATAGAGCTGCCCCATAATATATACTCCGCCAACCCCAAATATCACCTACAATTCCACCGATAAAACGAGATAAAAGGATTCCCATTAATAGACCGGACATGACCATGCCAATATTTTGAGATCGATTCTCCGCATTGGAAAGATCAGCAACCATAGGAACAAATAACTGTGGAACCACAGAGGTGCAACCTATCAGAAAACTCGCCATCGAAAGCATCCAAAGTTCCTTGGAAATGGCCATCCAAATCAAGGCTAAACTAACTAAAATCAAATCGACCAAAATCAACTTCTTTCGGTACAATTTATCGCCTAAAGGAATGATCATTAACAAGCCAAATGCATAACCTAGTTGCGTTAATACAGTAATTTTACTCACCGCAGATTCCGAAACATGAAATTCAACCGCCATTTCCGCAAGTAATGGCTGATTATAATAATTATTAGCAACTACTACACCTGAAACAATGGTCATTAACCAAAGTAAAGATTTTGAAAGCTTAGGATTTCCGCTGATGTTCATTGATTTTATTAATCCTGTAAATCTAAATAATCTGATTTGAAATGCTAAACCATTTATATTTTTATAAGTTCCTACTCCCATTAATTCTTCGACTTGACATGAGAATTGCAGTTTTGGCAGGAAATAAACGTCCGAATTGCTGACAAGTTGGCTATTATTTTAACTTATTTCCAGAAAAGAAATTTCATAATCTCCCTAGATTGTTTGTTAATTGTCATTAAAAATTACCCATTCAATCTTGATAAAATTTTATCCAACTGAATCTCAAACACTTACGATATTATCCATTTTTTTATAATCTATATTCCAAATTGGACAATATACATTGGTATGGATATTGACTATTTGACTAATATGACAATAAAGTCAATAATTAAAATATAAAATCATGAAAAAAATTTTACTTACTTTATCTGCAGTAGCAGTATTAGGATTCGCAGCAAATGCACAAACTGAAAAAGGTAAATTTATGGTTGGTGGTCAAGTAGGATACCACGGTCAAACTACAAAAGATTCAGATGTTAAGTCTAATCAATTCAGTATTATCCCGAATGCAGGTTACTTTGTTGCAGATAATATTGCAGTAGGTACAGGTGTAGGTTATAATTGGGCTGAAAACGAAACAGCAATCGGTACTAAAGTAAATAACTCTTCTTTTGTTCTTGCTCCATTTGGTAGAATGTACAGCCATAACGATGGTCCTGTAAAATTCTTCGGACAATTATCTGTTCCAATGGCATGGGGTACTCAAGAAACTGATAATACCAAAACTTCAACAACTGAAAGCTATGGTGTTGAATTGGCTCCAGGTATCGCATTTTTCCCAACTTCAAATATCGGAATCGAATTGAAAGTAAGAGGTTTGTATTTCAATAATAGTTCTTCAACTGAGGAAGCTACTAATGTAAAAACAACTACTAATAATTACGGATTAAATGCGAATTCATTAGCGCCAACTGTTGGTGTTACATTCCACTTTTAATCGTTAATTACAGATTATAGTGAAAAGGGGTTGTTTCAATAACAACCCCTTTTCATTTTATATGATTTATTGGAGTGCCCTACTCTCCTAACCAGATTGGCAATGCGAATTGTCTTAATAGATTCGCCAATTTTACAGTTTCTACCTCAGATTTCTTTACCCAACGGATTTCTTTGAGTTCTGCATGTGGTTGAATCGCTTTGAACTCCTTCATGAAATCACATTGGAAAACATAACCCCGAACGGTTTTTCCCGTTTCATTAACAGCTTGCGCCTCATGAACCCCGAGTAGTCTACATCCCGATTCCGCAAGTTCCACATCCAACTCTTCTTTTAATTCGCGAATCAAACTGCTGACCGGCTTCTCCTCTCCTTCTATTTTCCCTCCTGGCAATTGGTAATAGCTCGATCCTTCTTTTTGAACCGTTAGTAATTCATCGGATTCATTGATAATTATACCAACAGCAATGGTTATGTAGTTATTTAGCTTCATTTGAATAATTTGAAAATTAATTCACTAATTTCCTAAATAATGGAATGATTTTTAGTATTCTATAGGTAACATACTGATTTAATTCTATTTTTGCATCAAAATAGGTCATAATCCACTAAAAAACACCAAACTAGCGAATGAAACATTATTTTTTCTGGTCCTTACTTTTTGCCTTTTTAATAATTGCGTCTTGTAAGAACTCGTCAAAAACCACTAGCGCCGCAGAGAAAAGAAAGCAAGATTCTATCGAACGTGTCCAAAAAGAAAAAGAAGCTGCCGAAAAAGCGGAAAGAGAAAGACCTAGAACAGCTGCTGATATCAAACTTGACAAAGATTTACAATATGATAAACATTCTTTGGAGGAAACTTATCCCTACAAAGACACTACGCGTCAATTTCAAATTGAGAAAATAAAAGAAAAATTAGCATTTATCGAGAATTTCCAACGTGCTCCGCATCAATATGGGGTACTTCAAAACTATAAGAACCGGAATGGTGAAGCTGCAGTGGTGGAAAATTTTGTTCGGAATGCGTACAAAAGAGTTTCTGATACCTTAGGAACAGAAAAATACCAATCAGCCCCCCTGTATAAAGAAGAAAACAGCAAGAAACCTTCTATTTATGGCCGTGACGGTTCCTTGGTAAGCCTGGAAAGTTCGGATACCGTAAAAATGGTCAAAGTCAATGGAATTTCATTCGAAGGGACTTGGTTTGTACCCAAAAGATATGTTAAATCAATAGGCGATTCTCTAAAAATAACCCATGTAAACATTGTAGATGTTACAAACCAAAACATTATGACCGTGGAAAGAACGGGTGAAAATGAGTGGAAAATACGCAGTATGAACCCTGCTACATCGGGTTTACACAGGCCTCCACACCAAATGGAAACCCCTGTTGGAATCTTTATCGTTCAAGAACAGAAACCTAAGATGTTCTACTATGGGGATGGAACAACAACCATTGAAGGATTTGCGCCATATGCGTCCAGATTCACCAATGGAGGCTATATTCATGGGGTTCCGGTGAACAATCCAAAGGGTAAGATTGTAGAATATTCATGGTCATTGGGTACGACACCAAGGTCACATATGTGTGTCAGAAATGCGTCATCTCATGCCAAATTTGTTTATGATACGTCAAAACCCTTCAAATCTTTGGTGGTCGTAATTGATTAAAACCTGATTTAACACTTTGATTGTCATATTTTTCCTAGCTTTGTATAAAGAGACTAGGAAAATGTGCTTATGAATAAACTATTGCTTATTTCATTATGGGCTATTGCGACCTCCAGCATTTCTGGAGACCTAAACAACACTCAGCAATTAAATGCTCCTCTTGAAATCACTCAGACAAAAGTAGAAATCGTAAAAGATCCAGTTAAAGAATTATATGATGAAATGAAGTTACAAGGGATCATCAAATGGGACGCCTTCGAACAAGCTATGCAAGGTTACAACCATTTGAGCCCTAAAAACAAAAATATCATGACCATCATCGACTTTACGCTGCCTTCTACGGACAAAAGAATGTATGTTTTGGATATGAAAGCTAAAAAACTATTATACCATAACATCGTTTCTCATGGCAGAAATAGTGGTGAAAAATTCGCAACTGCTTTTTCAAATAAACATGGATCCTTCCAAAGTTCCTTGGGATTTTATTATGCTCAAGAAACCTATTTTGGAGGGAATGGATACTCCCTACGTTTAGATGGACTTGAAAAAGGAATCAATGATCAAGCTAGACCAAGAGCAATCGTGGTACATGGTGCTGATTATTGCAGTACGGATATCATTAAATCTACTGGAAGATTAGGACGTAGCTATGGCTGCCCTGCCCTCCCACGTGAATTGACAAAACCTATCATCAATACCTTGAAAGGTGGCACCTTGATGTATATCTATGCCGGAAATAAAGACTATTTGGCAAGTACCAAAGTGGTTAAAAAACATCCTTTAGAATCTCCTTCTACATTAATTGCTACGCAACATGAAGAAGAAACCGGAAAATCTAAAACGGTGTTGAACTAAGGAAAAATATCAGATTTGAATATTGAAACACGGAGCTAACTCCAATGTTTCTAATCAAATCAAAAAAAATAGATTTCTTACCAATTCAAAATGCTCCAGCATTTATGGTAAGAAATCTATTTTTTTATGCGCTTGAAATCTTTATTTTATTTTTAACCCTGAAACCTTCCCTTATTCATCCCTTAAGCTGTTTACTGGATTTGCATTCGCAGCCTTAAAGGAGTGGTAAAACATAGTGAGGAAAAATCTCATAAGGTGATTTAAAAACAGAATTCTTATTTCCTGCTAACCATGTATAAGGTACAATGGAGAAATAATCACTAAAAGTTCCTATTATTCCTGTATCATCCGATATTTCTTTCAGATTATCCTTGCTATCAAAGGCACTTCTTTTTTGAAAGTAGTATCGATATTCAGGGGCTACCAACTCTGTTGAGGCAATATTCTCTTTAATAAAATTTGCAACAGGAATTTGAACCCCGTCAAAAATGTTGGTTCACCTTTTACCTTGGAATATATCTTCTTCAGGACTTGCTCTACCTAATCCCGGATAATCTTCGTATTTAAGTCGCAACTGAGTCGGACCTTGTTCGAATTTTTTCGAAGGAGATGCGGCAAAGATCCGAAGAAGGTCCGAAGGAAGTCCGGTAAAACCCATAATTTTTCCCGAATTATTTGATACTTAATATCGAATAATAGAAGGAGTTCACCTAAAAATATGACTCGGGGGATTTAATAAAAAAAGACCGTGAATTAGATTCACGGTCTTTAAAAAGATATTTTTTTTAGCGCTTAGCTACTGAAATAAGCTCTTACATTTTTACCTTCCATCCAGTTCATAAAGGCACGGTTTACAACCTTATTACCACCTGGTGTAGGGTAGTTACCAGAGAAGTACCAATCCCCTTTATGGTTAGGACATGCTATATGTAAGTTATCCAAGGTTTGAAATACTACTTCCAATTCAGCATTTAAGTTATGAGGCTTCACGATTCTAGAAATCTCTTGAGAGATTTGATCATCTGTGAATGGCTCATAAATAGCTTTTACGTAATTTTCAACTTGATCTTTCGGCATGGTCGTAGAAGCCAAACATTTTTGATAAACCTCATCAATAATGTGTGCCAATCCGTTTTTACGAAGCAGTGAAATTGCAGCTTCAAAGGCAACGAACTCCGACATTCTAGACATGTCAATACCATAACAGTCAGGATAACGAATTTGCGGTGCTGAAGAGACAATTACAATCTTCTTCGGATGAAGACGATCCAGAATGGTTAGAATACTTTGTTTTAAAGTAGTTCCTCTTACAATGGAGTCATCAATTGCAACAATGGTATCCTCATGGTCATTTACGATACCGTAAGTCGTATCATAAACGTGTTGTACCATATCTTGACGGTCAGCATCTTGCGTGATAAAGGTACGAAGCTTAGCATCCTTCACGTTTAATTTCTCAAAACGTGGTTTCAGGTCTAGAACTTCATTTAATTCTTCATCGGAGATTTTGTCCGTACGATTTAACAATACTTCTTTTTGGCAATCTCTAACATGTTGATTGATTCCTTCCATCATACCGTAATACGATACTTCGGCTGTATTTGGAATAAAAGAAAACACGGTATTCTTAATATCGTTATTGATACTTTTTAGAACCTGCGGGATCAACAACTTACCTAAAGATTTACGTTCCTGATAGATATCAGCATCAGAACCTCTGGAGAAATAAATGCGTTCGAAAGAACAAGACATTTGTTCTACAGGTTGTCTGAACATTTCTTCTGAAACCGTACCATCTTTCTTGGCGATCAATGCATGACCAGGTTTGATTTCTTTCACGGCGCCCAATGGAATATTGAATGCAGTTTGGATAACAGGTCTTTCAGAAGCTACGACCAATACTTCATCGTCTTGATAGTAGAATGCCGGACGAATACCAGCCGGGTCGCGCATCACGAATGCATCCCCATGTCCGAAAATACCAGCGATGGTATAACCACCATCCCAAGTTTTTGCAGAACGGGTTAAGATCTTAGCAACATCAATATTCTTAGCAATTTGAGCAGAGATCTCGATGTTTGAATAACCATCTTGTTTAAATTTATCGAACAATTTTTGGTTTTCTTCATCGAGGAAGTGACCAATTTTTTCCAATACCGTAACGGTATCGGCTTGTTCTTTAGGATGCTGACCTAGATCATATAATTGTTGCAATAACTCATCCACGTTGGTCATGTTAAAGTTACCTGCAACTACTAAATTTCTAGACATCCAGTTATTTTGTCTTAGGAAAGGATGACAGCTTTCTATACTATTTTTACCATGGGTGCCGTAGCGCAAATGGCCTAATAGTACTTCGCCTGTAAAGCTAACATTGTCTTTTAGCCATTGAGTATCCTTAGATTCCTCTGGATAAGCTTTGTTAACTGCTGCGAATTTCTTCTGAATATATTCGAAGATTTCGGCTACTGCCGAAGAACCCATAGCTCTATATCTGGAGATATAACGGTTTCCAGGTTTTACATCAAACTTAATTGTTGCAATACCTGCACCATCTTGGCCTCTATTGTGCTGCTTTTCCATAAGCAGGTACAATTTGTTGATGCCGTAGTAGGGCGTACCGTATTTTTCTTGATAATAAGATAGGGGTTTTAGAAGTCGGATAAGTGCAATTCCGCACTCGTGTTTTATAGCGTCACTCATATCTTGAATTGATGGCACAAAGGTACGGAATTTTGAAAAAAAATCAGATACATATCAATGTAAAAAAATCTTTCAGGCTTTCAACTCCAGCATCCTTAGTACGATTTAGCTATCAAGTTTAGTTTCCTGCGATTTACCGCAGAAAACTAAGCTCATCAAACCTTTATGTCCTCAAAAAATATTATGGATTTACCATTTTTGAAGAGGTGATTTCAATAAATTTTTCACGCCTGGAAATAAATTCTGCTTTTTCGATTCTTTGCCATGTCATATAGCTATTGACCATGATACCATCGGAAAGAATGGGTTCGACAGATTTTAGATAAAGAATATCGCCTTCAAAGTCGATTTTCCGTTCCTGAAATTGCCCTTCCCAATTTGGAAAAGAAGATGTTGTAATGGAGTATTGAACAATCGCATTGGTATTGTCAATTTTATAAGACCCTGCAAAGGCAATAAAGCCTTTAACCTGTTCTTGGATTTCATCAGCATTTGCGAGATAACGATCCTGAGAGACGTAACTGTTGCGATCAGCGTTTGAAATTTGTACCGACATAAATCCATCGGCTCCATACATTAACAAACCCTTTGGGGACTGCCCCATCGGGAATTTTGAATCTGCACCTTTAATAGGTACTTCTATATAGGATAGTAGCTGCCACGTGCCTACTAATTCATTTTTCAATGTTGTCATTTAGGGGTTATTGTTTGCCTTTATAACGGCGATTTCTTATTTATAGTTTGTAACATTACTTATATAGATATTTCTATGACAGAAGAAACATCAGTATCTTCGTTAAACAAGTATTGGACCAACATCGGCCAAAAAAAATCAGCTTTGGATAAGACATTGAATATGAATAAGAATTGTTATTGCGGTTCCGAAAAAAGTTATCAGGAATGTTGCGAAATCAGGCATCATGACTTAAAAACTGTTGAAAATGCAGAACAATTGATGCGAGCACGATACTCAGCATTTTGTTTAGGCCTAATTGATTTTCTATATCAGAGTTTCCATCCGAGCAGTCGCAGGTTTCAAAAAAAAACGGAAATAGCACAATGGAGTAAGGAAAATCAATGGGTAGGTTTGGAAGTACTGAAAGCGACAGAAAACACAGTTGAATTCAAGGCGAGATTTATTGCTCCCGATGCTGTAGAGTATGTTCATCATGAAAAATCCCGATTTCAAAAATTACATGGCATCTGGTATTATGTAGATGGTAAAATAATAACCTAATTAATTTATTAAGACTTAAGGTTTTTATTTTATTGAATTTTAGTAAATTAGTATACAACTAAAAAATTAAACTATGGGAAAGTTTGTAATTTCAACTAGGAAGAATGGGGAATTCCAGTTCAACCTAAAAGCTGCCAATGGACAAGTTATCTTAAGCAGTGAAGGGTATACTACCAAGGCTGCATGTGAAAATGGGATCACATCAGTAAAGAAAAATTCGCAGGATATTTCAAAATTTGACAAATTAACTGCGAAAAATGGAAAATTCTATTTCAACTTAAAAGCCGGCAATGGCCAAATTATTGGAACAAGCGAAATGTATGAAAGCGAAGCAGGTCGTTCGAATGGTATTAAATCTATTCAGGAAAATGCACCTGATGCGAACACTGATGACACAACTGTATAGATAGATATTATATCAATATTTAAAAGGGGCTGTCTAAAAAGGTCTCTAAAAAAAAATAACCCCGTCATTAAAAAATGGCGGGGTTTTCTGTTTTTTGTCCTTAAGATTTAGTATCTTAAGGTGCACCCAAAAAACAATATGGCAAACATACAATTCAAAGCTCTTCCATCCAATAGTCCGAGTCTATTTCCTGAAAATATTTTTGATCGTATTCCATTGAACCATCCTGTTCGGTTGGTGAATCAGGTTGTTGATCAGTTGGATCTGGATCATATTATCCGACTTTATAAAGGGGGAGGCACTACTAGTTTCCATCCCCGGATGCTCATCAAAGTGTTGTTCTACGCCTATTTAAGCAATATCTATTCTTGCCGAAAGATTGAACGCGCCTTACAAGAGAACATCTATTTCATGTGGCTTTCTGGCAACAGTACCCCTGATTATCGTACGATCAACTATTTCAGGGGGAAGCGTCTTAAGGGGCAAATACAGGAGTTGTTTGCAAGTATCGTCCGGATGTTACATGAAATGGAGTACGTCAGCCTGAAAGTTCAGTATGTTGATGGTACCAAGATCGAATCTGCAGCTGGTCGTTATACGTTTGTATGGAAGAAATCGGTTGAGAAAAACAAGGTAAAGTTAGAAGCGAACATCGCTTCGGTTCTTGCCGATATTGATGCGCAGATTACCCAAGACCAATCTACATTAGGCAATCAAGAAGTTAGCAAGGCTATCGACAGCACGCAGCTGAAGGAAAAGATCAAAGCGATCAATGCAAAGCTCAAAGTGGCCAATAAGTCTACCGATAAGCAGCTTAAGAAACTCGAAGATGACTACTTGCCACGATTGCAGAAATATGAAGAACAGCTGAAAATACTAGGGGATCGCAATAGTTATAGTAAGACCGATACCGATGCTGTGTTTATGCGCATGAAAGAGGATCACATGAAGAACGGTCAACTCAAACCCGCCTACAATACACAGATCAGTACCGAGGAACAGTTCATCACCCATTACAGTATCCATCAGACTACCGCAGACACGACAACCCTACCGGAACATTTGGAAGGCTTTGAGTCCCGTTACGGAAAACAAAGTGAGTCAATCGTCGCAGATGCCGGATATGGCAGTGAGCAGAACTATGAGTTGTTGGAAGGACAGGATATAACCGCTTTTATCAAGTACAATTACTTCCATATGGAGCAGAAGCGAAAGCATAAGCAGGATCCTTTTTCGGTACAGAACCTATATTACAATGATCAGGAGGATTTTTATGTGTGTCCGGCAGGACAGAAACTAAGCTTTGTCGGACAAACAACCAGGGTCAGTACCAACGGATATGCCGCCCAGGTGAGCTGCTATCAAGCTCAGCGATGTGAGGGCTGTCCGATGCGTGATGGGTGTCATAAAGCACAGGGCAATCGTCTGATTGAAGTCAATCACCGCCTTGCTTGGCTCAAGGCTAAAGCTAGAGAAAGACTACTATCGACACAAGGGCTATACCATCGAAGCAAAAGACCCGTGGAAGTCGAAGCGGTATTTGGACAGATGAAAAGCAACAACAAGTTTACCCGCTTTAGTATGAAAGGACTCGAGAAAGTTACTGTGGAGTTCGGATTGATGGCTATTGCCCATAACCTAAGAAAATGGGCAAAAAAGTGGGAAAGCAAAACTTTAATTGGTAAACCTGGTGGCAACAACTCCCTATTTGCGATAAATCAAGCTATCAGCGTGATGAAAAGTACAGAAAATCGACTTGCAGCTTAATATTGTTTAAAATATAATTGAGATCAAGAAAGGTATTAAAACAAAAGAAGGTGCCTTTTTAGACACCTTCTTTTGATTTATTCTAGATTTGGATTACCAAATTACGATACGTTTGTCTTTAGGTAGATAAAGCTTATCCCCTTCTTTGGTATCGAATGCTTTATGGAAAGCATCTAAATTGATGATTGGACCCGTAGCACGATATTGTGCTGGCGAGTGTGGATCGGTTTTCACTTGATTCACTACAAATTCATCGGTTGTTTTTGTACGCCAGATCGTCGCCCAAGAAAGGAAGAAACGTTGATCTTGGGTATAGCCATCGATTAAACCTGGGTTTCCTTTGTCTTTCAAATACATTTGAAGTGCATCAAATGCTACTGAAGATCCACCTAAGTCACCGATATTTTCACCTAAAGTGAAACGACCATTCACAAATACTCCTGGTACAGGCTCGTAGGCTTCAAATTGAGCAACCAATGCATCCGCAGCAGCATTAAATTTCTCTTTATCTTCTTCAGTCCACCAGTTATTTAAATTACCATTTCCATCGTACTGTGAACCTGAGTCGTCAAATCCGTGTGATAATTCGTGACCAATAACAGCACCAATACCACCAAAATTCACTCCTGGATCTGCTTTATAATCGTAGAATGGAGGTTGTAAAATCGCAGCAGGGAATACAATTTCATTAAATAATGGACTGTAATATGCGTTTACTGTTTGAGGAGTCATTCCCCACTCTGATTTATCAACCGGCTTACCTTGTTTAGCTAAGTTTTCTTCAAATGCCCAACGACGAACATTATTTACGTTCTCAACTAATGAAGTTCCTACTTGAAGGCTAGAATAATCTTTCCATTTGTCAGGATAACCAATTTTTACCGTGAATTTAGAAAGTTTCTCCAAAGCCTTCTCTTTGGTTGTTGGCGACATCCAAGCTAAATCCTTGATATGAACATTAAAAGATTTAATTAAGTATTGTACCAACTCCTCACATGCAGCTTTTGCTTCTGCAGGGAAGTTTTCTTTTACATATAATTTACCTAATAATTCACCAGCATTTCCATTTACGAATTCTAAACCTCTTTTGTCAAGCGCACGTTGTTCTTTTTGACCTCTTAGCTTCTTACCGTAGAAATCAAAAGATAACTGGTCAAGATCAGCTGTCAAATAGCCCGTAGCATCATCCATTACATGGAATTTTAAGTATTCCTTAATAACAGGAAGATTCTGTTCATTGACAATCTTATCTAGATTTTGATAATATTTTAATTCGCCGATGATTACGGTATCTGCTTTAAAACCAAGTGTTTGAATGTATTTTGCAACATCCATATTTTTCACCATCGCTTGCAGATCCTTTACCGCAACTGGGTTGTAACGTTTTTGAGCATCACGTTGTTCTTCGACAGTTTTTAGGTTGGAGGCGATCAATTTTTCAAATTCGATTACCTTTGGACCTTTTAGATCACGAGTTTTAGGATCTACTTTACCATAAAGAGCATTGATATATTGATTATAGTTTCCTAAAGTCTCTGTATTCTTTTCATCTTCTTTTTGGTAATAGGTACGACCTAAACCTAATCCACCGCCACCTAAATAAACAGCATTCATATTACTGTTTTTCATGTGGGCATATACGTAAGCACCAAAGAAAGGATTTCCACCGATTGCTCCGTATTTCACAAAATAATCATAAAGACCTTTTAGGTTTTTAACCTGGTCAATATCTTTTAATTGTTGTTGGATTGGGGTAATCCCTAATTTATTACGGGTATCAAAATCTACGTAAGATTTATAAAGATCAGCGATTTTTTGTCCATCAGTTCCTTTTTCAAACTTGGTATTCAAGGATTCTTTTAAGATTTTCAAAGTTGCTTCATCCGTATTTTCTCTTAGTTGATCAAAAGATCCCCAACGAGCTTTATCAGAAGGAATTTCTACTGTTTTCATCCAATTACCATTAACGTAATTGTAGAAATCATCTTGTGGACGAACGGATTTGTCCATGTAGGAAACATTGATTGCTTGGTGTTCCTGTGCAAAAACAGAAACTGAACCGGCAAGCAATGCCGCCATTAATACATATTGTTTCATAATTAACCTATTTTGTTTAAGAACCTAGTATCGTTCTTATGCAAACATAGCGATATTATGAAAAAACTAGAAGTAACTATTTTTATATAATTAATTGTTATATAATTAACATGGAGGATTTGTTAATTTGCGCTCAATGATTATTCAAGTTGAAGGTAAAGAATATTTATTGGTCGTTTCGGCAGAAGATTCCATCAAAATCGAGTCAAATGGGAAGGAAATTCCCTTGATTTTTGCACCTGCTCATCTTTCAGTGCCTGAACTGACCACCTATATCAAACAATTCGCTCGTCAAGAAACGAAGAAAATTCAACTTGACAGTACCTTGGATTTTTTTACCATTCCTTTATTTGGAAAAACTTATGCCGTCCGAACTGTAAAGACCGGGAAATCGAAACCTTATTTAAAAAACGATATTATTTATTACTCCCCTTCTACGTTCAACTTCAGGAGCCAAGAAAAGTTGGAAAGTCAAATTGGCCAGATTATTTTCGAACAAATGATCATGAATCTGATAGGAAAATGGGAGGAATTATTTCAGGTTCTAGTTGATGATATTCATTTTAAAAAGCTATCCCGGAGCCCTTATATCATCAAGGATCATTCACTGACCTATAATAATTCAAATATTCAGTTGGATATTCGGGTGAATGATTATTTATTGGCAAAGGCTTTGATAGAGGTAAAGGGGAAAAACACATTTCCGTCGAATATTTTGGAGAATTACTTTCCGGATATCCGACAGATTGAAAAAATATTATCTTATGGAAGCTAAAGAATATACATTTGAAACCGATATCAATTCAGAGCAATTAGAGACCATTTCTGAGGATCCTTCAGAACTATTGAACTATATCTCGAAGGAAGAATTGGATAAGTTGAGTTGGTTTATTTTTGATGTTTTGGGCGATAAAGATGGTAGCCCAGAAGTTGGGAACATCCAGGTTTCCAATTTCAGGTATCAGCCGGATACCCATGTTGGAAAGTTCAGGATGCAGTTTGACATTGACCGCAAATTTTGTTGTTCGGATATGGGCAGCTGCAGCAATGACTACCTAGATTTTGATTTTAAGTTGGAGGATCAGCGATTTATTGCCAAAGGCAGTTATTTCGATTGGACCTTAAATAATTAATAAAAATGGGGCTGTTTTAAGAACAGCCCCATTTTGTTTACCCAAACACTTCATTTAATTCTTTGGCGAGTCTCAATCCCGCTTTCAGGAGCGCTTGTTCCATTGGATCCTTAAAGCGAAAGATATAATCGTATGATAGTTTATTATCCTTTGCCACATCATCATAGATAACATTGGCCAGTTGATGTGATTCATACAACCAATCTTCGAAGGTTGAATTTGTATATTGTTTATAGAAATATTTCTCATAATCCAATACGCGTGCATATTCCGTATAAGACCATTTCTCATTATCAACCAGGTCAGAATCCCATACTCTGTGAATATTAGATCCACGGCCGAAGAAAGTAACCGCAATTTTGTTTCCTCCAAGGTCTTCAGCCCTACTGACATGCATGGGTTGATGCGCATCACCTAACAAGTGCACCATAAAATAAAAAGCTTGTTTTCTTTGTTCAATAGAAAGGTTTTTATCAGCCACTTCTTTTTTTACTCTTTGGTAGGCTTTATATAAATTTTGTTCTGGAGAGTTTTGCAGTTCCACGAGGAATTGCTCATGGGTCAGGTTTCCAGGTGTATTCAAGAAATGCCAAGTTCCTGTTTTCAAAAGGACAGAATCCGGGGAAGACTTAATAAAATCTGCCCAATTGGACCAGTAGGCAATCTTTTGATGGCCGATTAATTTTTGGATGTTACGTTTCGCTTTTCTGGTTAAATGTTGTTCGGCAATTTCTGAAATTACGCGATGTCCGGTCATTCCCCAAGCAAATACCGAATGAGCTTGTGTGATCAGCATAAAAAATACTAGAATTCTTCCTACTAGTTTCATAGTTCCTATTTATTTAAAAAGTTCAAATCCATATTGAGCATTGGACCAAAAGCTATCCAAAGCGATAATTCTTGGTTTAAAAAATGAAATTAAATCTGGCCAATCCTCCTTTTTGAATACACTCAACCCTCTGATTTCGGTATAGATCCGCGCAGTAGGCTTACCGTAATCATCATAAAAAGAGTCGTCCCAAATCCATTCCTCCTCAAGTTCAGCATGGAGGACCTGTGCATATTCTTTAAATTGTTCAAAAAGTAAAGCTCTGATTCCGGCGTCAGGATTTGCGATTTCAATTCCTATTTGGGCCACTTTATTGGTCGCTTCCATTCTGAAAAAGAGAAAACGGATTCCTGTTTTATAATTCACCCATGTTACTTTCTCCCCATCAGCATTTGGAATCGGCGACATATATTGCCCGAAACTGGTCCAAAAGGACTCCTTGATTTTCTTTGCTTCTTCTCTTGAATACAATTCTTTAATTTTATGCAAAACTAGGAATCTCCTTAAACATTTATGAAGTTTAACCTGTTTTCCTATAAAATAATTACGATGGACAAGAAAAAAACCTTAATAACATTAACTGCTGTCGCATTGGGTTCAGTGATTTACAATTATCTACGACCGATAAAATCCAATGCTGAGGTTATTGAAAACTTTGATTTGAGCCGGTATTTAGGCAAATGGTATGAAATTGCGCGTTTAGATTTCATTTGGGAAAAGGACCTTAAGAATGTGACTGCAGATTACAGTCTAAATGATGATGGTTCCATCTTAGTGAAGAACCAAGGGGTTAATGTGAATACTGGAAAAGCAAAAACCAGTATTGGAAAAGCAAAATATGCAGGGGATGTCAACGAAGGGAAATTAAAGGTTTCCTTTTTTGGACCTTTCTATTCTGGATATAATATTGTTCAGATAGGTGAAGACTATGAGGATGCGTTGGTTTTCGGCGATAATCTGGATTATATGTGGATTTTATCCCGCAATAAAACCATCAGTGCAGAGAAAGAAATTGCTTATCTACGCTATGCCGAGGATTGTGGTTATGATACCTCGAAATTAAAATGGACGATTCAAGAAGGCTAGCTATTAAATACAGGCTGTATTAATGCGTAATTGAGGGTGGGATCTTGTTGAATTGCTTCGGCAATTTCTTGTTGATCCTCCGGAGTGATGATGTTTCCCAATCCGGCATTAAAAAGACGGACCAGGGTTAGGGCTCCATCTTTTTTATGGGGTAGAGTCAGCAAGGAGCTTCCAACATAGAAATTAAGAATGGAAATTGCATATTCTCCAAACAGATCAAAATCGAAAGTCTTCCCTTTTGATTTAACATCTTTGAAGAATTTCTCAAAATCTCCTTCAATCATTTCTATTTGTGACTTTGTAAGCATTCGGCAAAAATAGCATTCCAAAGAGAATAAAAAAAGCAGTCCAACCAGGTTGGACTGCTTTTTCTAATTTTCAATATATTATTTTCTTACACTGACTGCTACTCTTCTATCTGTTACACGATCAGATTCCGGAGCATCAGCAGGGAATTTTGCGAATTGGGATCCATAGCCTTCGGTTGCCATGACACGATTTCCTACCCCTTTTGCTTCAAATGCATTTTTTACTGCGATTGCACGATCATTAGATAATTTTTTATTGATCGCTTCATCCCCTGTTTTATCGGTATAACCGCCTAATTTAATTTTGGCATCCGGAAATGCATTTAGGATTGCTACCAAGTTGTCCACTTGTACCTGACTTTCAGGCAAGATATTAGCAGTCCCCGTGGCAAAGTTTAGGTTGTCAAAATCAAACCAACGATCTTTTAATTCTTCATCCGATAAGCTTTTGTAATCAGAATTCAGGAATTGTACTAGTTGATCCTCAATACCACCTTTATAGGCATTGATCACGGTATCATTAGGTAAAGTTACCATAATACTTTCGCGAACCACTTCAGTTCCAATTGCCGTATCTTGGTTGACGACCGAATCGGTAATCAAGGAATCCACATGGGCATCAGAAACTGGTGCTTCTTCCCTATTACAGCCTTTACCGAAGAAAAACCACAATAATAACAAGATAATTGGGATAAGAATCCACCATAGTCCAGCCCCTTTTTTACGTTCTTCGTCTGCTGGTGGTAAAGCAGCAGGTGGATCATCACGACGTACATTCGAAGTTGGAATAATTGGATCTTCTACTAATACATCTCTTGCGGGATCCACGATAGGATCGACTGGAGCCACATGAGGCTCTTCCGGTACGATGGTTGGTCCTTTTGGTTCTTCACCTAGGATATTCAGAGGTAATCCTGCAGGCAAAGCTTTAAGGAAATTAGCTCTGTTATTGTTAAGATCGGCTTCAATTGAGGTTGTATCCCAACGTTCACCATTACTAGTCAAGGCACCTATTACCGCAGGGATACCTGCCGAAAATAGGCGGATCAGACTATTGGTATTCAATCCGAGAAAGTTAGCCGTATTGGGGATCACTTGATCAAAAGCATTCCCAAAAAGGGAACTCAGCAAAGATCTTGTCGTATCACCATCTTGAGGCACTTCCTGTACAGGTGGAGAGAATCTCAATACATCTGAAAAGTTAAATCCAGAAAAAGTAGACTTTAAAGTTTCAAGTAGATTTCCTAATCCGTGGCCGGATTTGCGTTGAAAACCTAAGAATAAAGAAGGAATTACGGTTTCAATTCCTCTTTTAGCTTGTTCGGGAGAAATATTCTCCTCAGAAGCTAGGGTACTATACGTATGCTCATTAAAATAACTTTGAGCAAGTTGTAATAAATTGTTTTCCATAACCTGAGTTTATAAGTACAATGAAAAAAACAAACTATGTAACATTTTGTTTGCATACCCTTGTTTTTATCAATTAACATTATCTTAATATGAGAACCTTAATTTTGTGAATAAACTAATCCGTTTGGTATGAACATTAAATATTTCAATTTATTATTAGCTTTCTTTTTATTAATAGGGACGGCATTTGGACAGAAGCAACCGAAATACATCTTCTTTATGATTGGTGATGGCATGGGCTTAAATCAAGTTCAGGCGGCAGAGGTCTATAAGAGCTCATTGTCGAATAAGAACAGTGTCTCACCTACTGTATTCAGTCAATTTCCTTATGCAACCTTTGCGACTTCACATTCCTTATCCCATGGCGTAACGGATTCTGGTGCTGGCGGTACTGCTTTAGCTGTTGGTTATAAGACCAAGAATGGTGTAATAGCGATGGACAGTGCAGGTGTTAAACCTTATAAAAGCATTGCCTATTTAGCGAAGGAAAAAGGGATGAAAGTAGGTATTACTACTTCCGTAAGTATCGACCATGCTACTCCAGCTTCCTTTTTTGCCAATCAGCCAGACCGCGATATGTATTATGAAATCGGTTTGGATATCATAAAGTCCAAATTTGACTTCTTTGCAGGATCAGGATTTTTAAAACCAACTACGAATGCTAAGAAAGAAGAAGTAGCATCGATTTTTCCACAATTAGAAAAAGCAGGTTACCGTTTATTATACGGGTTGGATGATTATAAAAAAGCGAATAAATCTGAGAAATTGATTTTAATGAATAATAAAGGAACTGATCCAGTTTCATTAAAATATGCGATTGACCAAAAGCCAGGCGACTTAAATTTAGCTGAAATCACTTCCGCAGCTATTGAGAGTTTGAGTCAAGGAAATCAAGGTTTTTTCTTAATGGTTGAAGGTGGAAAAATTGATTGGGCATGTCACTCAAATGATGGTGCTACAGCAGTTCAGGAAGTTTGGGACTTCAATAATGCTGTACAAAAAGCTTATGAATTCTACCAAAAACATCCGGAAGAAACATTGATTATTGTAACTGCGGACCACGAAACTGGTGGAATTGGAGTTGGAAATGGTAGTTCGACTTTACGATTGAAAAATCTTGAAAACCAAAAGTTATCTCAAGAGAGCTTATCAGCATTGATCAATGATTTCCGTAAAAAGAATGAAAGTGCTACTTGGGATCAACTAAAAGGGTTTTTAGGTGAACACTTAGGTTTATGGAAAACGATCAAGGTAGGTGAAGATGATGAAAAAGCGATCCACGAAGCTTATGAAAAAAGTTTTATTGAGCATAAAAATGAAACGAGCAAGAGTTTATATGCTACCAATGACAAAATTGCTTCATTAGCTATCAAAGCTATCAACAAAGCATCTTCCTTGAGCTGGGCATCAGGAAGCCATTCAGCAGCATATATTCCGGTTTATGCAATCGGTGTTGGAGCCGAGCAATTCCATCAAAAAATGGATAATGTGGATATTCCACGTACGGTATCTAAAATTGCAGGATGGCAACATCCATAAGGAAATATAAACAAGATAAAAACAGGGAATTGTGAGCTCACAATTCCCTGTTTTTTTATACCATATTAATCATTTTCGATCATATTCAGCTCCTTCTCTTCTATGCTATCCTCATCAAGCACTTTGTTTTTCATTCCCATTGATTCCATTAGGAACATCATTTTATTGGCTCGGATTTCACAAAACTCTTTTTGAACCCCGGTATTTCCTTCATAGGAGTTATAGAAAATGGTTCCTTGAATTAACCAGAGACTACCTTTTTTACCTTTTTTCTGTAATTGTTTAGTTAGATTCCCCCAGACAGCAATTCGATGCCATTGACTTTTTTCATAGGTTTCGCCATTCTTTTTGACGACATATTCATTGGTGACCAATCGAATAAAACAATAGGGATTACCATTACTACTGATTTTGATTTCTGGTTCATGTCCTAACCTTCCTAATAGTTGTACTGAATTTTTCATTGCGTTCATGATTATTTCATTTATTGATACATATTTTCTTATTATTCAATTATCTTAGCTAAGTAACTGAGACAAAGGTGCGGTTGAAAAGGAGAAACATTCGTATATCAATCAATTAGAGTCGACTGTAGTCGTTTTTAAATGGTAATAATCACTTAGAAAAATGGATCATAGAAACTGTAAAGAATGCGAACAACCGATAAAAGGTCGAACGGACAAAAGATTTTGCAATGATAACTGTCGGAATGCATTTAATAATCGGGAGAACAGTAAGGAGTATAATATTCTTAAAAAAGTCAATACGCAACTTCGCAAGAATAGAAAAATCTTGAGCAAGTTATTGGCGGAGGAGAAAATGATTAAGATTAGCAAGACCAAATTGTTAGGGGAAGGATTTTCTATGGTCTATCATACCCATCGGATATTGACGACGAAAGGACAACAGTATATTTTCTGTTATGAATATGGATATTTAGAAATCGGACAGGACTATATCTTGATCGTCAAGAGTAAGGAGAAGAAACGGGAAATTTTTGGGTTAGTTTAATCTAAGCAGGAAAATACGGGTATGTGAATTCCTGCCTAGTAAACATTTTATATTCTTATACTGGAACTTCCATTAAGAGGAATTCAGCTTTTGTATCGGCTTTAATATTCACATGTTTTGCGCCGACGATTCCTAAGCCATCTCGTGTTTCCATTTTTTGACCTTCTACATCGAGGTCTCCATTGATCACAAAAATATAAAGACCATTTTCAGGATTTTTCAGGACATATTCACGATTAAATCCAGCATCAAAATCAGCGATATGAAACCAAGCATCTTGATGGATCCAAATTCCGGCATCCTCAGGATCCGGTGATAGAATCTGCAGAAAATTATTCTTTGCAGCATCAAAATCAATGGTTTGTTGATCGTAACGTGGATCTACATTTTGTTTATTCGGGATAATCCAAATCTGCAAGAACTTTACGGGATCTTTTTCACTGTTATTATATTCACTATGTTCGATTCCAGTACCGGCACTCATCATTTGGATATCACCTTTTTTGATGACCGAGCCTGTCCCCATGCTGTCGTTATGTGCTAATTCTCCTTCCAATGGAATAGAAATAATCTCCATATTACTATGAGGATGTTTTCCGAAGCCCATTCCTGGAGCGACGTAATCATCGTTTAATACTCTCAATGCGCCGAAATTCATTCTTTCGGCGTTCATATAGCCGCCGAAACTAAAGGTATGGTTGGATTTCAACCATCCATGGTCTGCTTTTCCACGGGAGTCTGCTGGGTGATAAAAAAATTTTGCCATGATATTCTCTTCTTTTAATAATAACACAAAGGTGGCGGATTCGGTTTTGTTACACATTGATATAGGATAAGAAATCAATTGAATAAACCTTCATCTCGGAAACTGAAATAACTTTGATCCGTAATAATTAGGTGGTCATGCATATGGATATCCATTAATTTAGCTGCTGCCAGGATCTTTTTTGTCAAAGTTTTATCGGCTTCACTAGGTTTTAATGTTCCGGAGGGATGATTATGGGCTAAAATTATGGAATTAGCCTTATTCATTAGGGCATGTCTTAGGATCACGCGAATATCTACAGGTGTAAAATCATTACCACCGCGACCGATTAGTTGTCTATCGAGCACCTTACAGCTCGTATTCAGATAAATCACCCAGAATTCTTCATGACTCAAATCTTCAAGGACATGTTTTAAATATTCATAGGCTTTTTTGCTAGAATTTAGGACTGGTTTTTCGGGACTTGTAGTTTCTTGTCTTCGACGTCCCAATTCTAAAGCAGCGATGATGGTTATAGCTTTAGCCTCTCCTATTCCTTTAAATTGACATAATTCATTGATTTCTAATTTACTGAGATTAAAAAGGTCATGATTAACAGTGCCAAGCATTCTTTTAGCGAGTTCTACTGCGGTTTCATTTTTAGAACCGGAACCTATTAAAATGGCGATTAGTTCAGCATCTGTAACAGACCGACGTCCCTGTTCTAACAGTTTTTCGCGAGGTCTATCAGATTCTGCCCAATCACGAATAACCAATTTTTGCATAATATGTAATTTTTTGAGTTTGTATTTCTTAAAAATAAATATTTCAACGCTAATAGTTGTTAATATTACCTGTACCAACAAATAAATAGGGGCTTTAGAATTTAGACAGAAGTCTTATCTTTGTAGGCTATTACAATTTAAGGACACAAATAATGAGCAAAGCGATTATTAAAACAGAAAAGGGCGACATGACTGTGCAATTTTATACAGAAGATGCTCCAAATACAGTTGCGAACTTTATTAAGTTAGCTAAATCAGGATATTATGATGGATTAAGTTTTCACCGTGTTATTCCTGATTTTGTCATTCAAGGAGGTTGCCCAAATACGCGTGAAGGAGCGACAGGAATGCCTGGAACAGGTGGACCAGGATATAAGATTGATTGTGAATTAGATGGCAACAATCAACATCATGATCGTGGGGTATTATCGATGGCACATGCAGGGAGAAATACAGGCGGATCACAATTTTTCATTTGCCATAGTCGCAACAATACCGCACACTTAGACCGCAACCATACCTGTTTCGGAAAAGTTATCGAGAATGTAGATGTCGTTGATGATATCCGTCAAGGTGACCGTATTTTAGGTGTAGAAATAATAGAAGATTAATTCTTATTTAAGAAATAGAAAATGAATTTAAGAGGATTAGTGTCAGTTACTGGCAAGCCGGGATTATTTAAATTAATTGGTCAAAACAAGGGTGGATTTGTCCTTGAGTCATTGGATGCTGCCAAAGTTAAATCGGTAGTAAATTTATCGACTACGAAAATGGCAACTTTGGAAGATATTACCATTTATGGTGAAGACGAAGAAATCCGTTTGATTGATGTATTGGAAACCATCAAAACCAATGGTGGCAACACTCCTGATGTGAAGGCTGATGGCAATACGTTACGTGAGTATTTTAGAGAGGTAGCGCCTAATCATGATGAGGCAAGAGTTTATTCCTCAGATATCAAAAAAATCATTAGCTGGTACAACATTATCAAAGAACTTCCATTATTTGAAGAGGAAGCTCCTGAACCGCTAGCTTAATTTATACGAATTTTATAAAAACCTATCCTAGATATTTTTTAGGATAGGTTTTTTTATATCCTTATATTTAAGAAATGGAGAAAAACAATCTCCAATTTTTTAAAAATATTATTTTATATGAGCAGTAAGGATACTTTATTTTCAGCGCCTACAGACCAAGATTATCAAGCCTTTTGGGATTGGTTTCAAACACGATCACAAGAGTTTTATGACGTTATTAAATCAGGAAAGAACGTGGAGGAGGATTTCATTCAACAATTTGCCCCTGTGTTGGATAAAATGGAACCGCGTGTATTTTTTTTAGTAGGTATAGATCAGGATAAAGATGCGGAGCTCGTTTTTACACCAGATGGAATCATCAAGAATGTTATCTGGGCGGAGAAGCTAGTTCAATCATCTCCAAAACTTGCAGGTTGGAAATTTAGAGCACTCAAACCAGAATCCAATAACGAAGATTTTGCCATTCGGATGCATGATCTGCAATTCGATAAATCCAACATTAAATTCTACCCGATCCTTCATGCCAATTATCCGGATAAAATAGATCTGATGTTTGTTTATGACTCCTATCACGAGGAGTCAAGAGAAGAAATCCTAAGTGGAATCTTTATTTTCTTGGATAATTATTTAGGGGAAGAGACCATGATCCAAATCATTGATAAAATTGATGTTCGTGGACCACAAAATTTGCAGGAAGAATTAATCCAGGCCGATAAATTATTGGATTATCTACATTGGCGTGAAAAGGAATTTGTTGAGAAATATCAGGATGTAAGGCATAATTCCGATGACGATCGATTTTCTGGTTTTGAAGGTTGTTTAGAAAACGGGAAACCTATATTATCAACGATCAACACTTCGGTATTAAATTGGGATTACAAAGCTTCACACCCCTGGATATTGGTGGTGATGAACGCTTATCATTCAGATAGTGAATCAGGATTTCCAAATCCGGACACCTATGATCATATCGCGGAATTTGAGGAGGAGCTTGAAAAGACTTTACCTAGTGCCGAGGGCTATATTTTCCTAGGTTCCGAGACTGTGGATGGTCTTCGTGAAACCTTTATTGCCTGTAGGGAGTTCAGAAATGTCAGCATGGTTATGGAAAAATTAATCCCTAAGTATCAGGATCGGTTGGAATTGAGTTATGATTTTTATAAGGATAAATATTGGCAAACTTTTGAAAGATATCGGATAGTTTAAAGTTTATGAATAAGCAAGGTATTTTGATACGTCCCTATCAAAAATCAGATTTTAAGGAAGTCATGAGGGTTTTCGAGACGAATGTTCCTGAATTTTTCGCTGAATCCGAGGGTGAGGATTTAATCCATTACTTGAATCATGAAATTGAGGATTACTTTATTTTGATCCAGGAGAATCGGATTATTGGTGCTGGTGGAATAAATTACGATGATGATCAGATCACCGCTCGATTGAGTTGGGATTTTCTGGATAAAGAAATTCAGCATCAAGGTGCTGGAAGATTGTTAACGGAACATCGCATCCGATATGTAAAGCAAAATATGGCTATTCAACGGTTAATTGTAAGAACCTCGCAATTTGCAGAAGGTTTTTATCAAAAATTGGGCTTTAAGGTCAAGGAGAGGACAGCAGATTATTGGGCTCAAGGTTTTGATTTAGTTTTTATGGAATATCCGGCATTACGATAATCATACATCCGATAAAATAACTTGTTTATTCGTTCTATTCATTGATTTTTTTTCTGTTTTCCAGGACAATTAAGTTCAATTTGGCTTTGTAACAAAAGATACCGAGCATCAGGAAATTAATCTTCAATTTTGTGTTATTCCATTCAAGCTAAAAGGGATAACAAACACTAAAATATTAACATACGATGGAAACATCTTTGGATCAAGATTTTTGGAATCAGCGTTGGGAGAACCAACAAACTGGTTGGGATATAGGCTACGCCTCTACCCCTATTGTTACCTTCATGAATGAATACCATAATAAAGATGCTCGGATTTTGATTCCGGGATGTGGGAATGCGCATGAAGCGGCCTACTTGTTGGAAAATGGGTTTACAAACTTGACTGTAATTGATATTGCCCCGATGGCGGTAGACCAATTAAAAGATAAGTTTAAGGATAAACCTGAGATCAGCGTTATTTTGGGTGATTTTTTCGATCATCAAGGTGAGTATGATCTTATGCTAGAACAGACCTTTTTCTGTGCATTAGAGCCAAAGTTAAGGTCTGAATATGTCAAAAAATCAAATTCGTTATTGGCAGAAGGAGGAGAAATTGTGGGGGTATTATTTGGGGTTGAGTTTGAAAAGTCAGGTCCACCATTTGGAGGAACGAAAGAAGAATATCGACCGTTGTTTACCCCTTATTTTGAAATAGAAAAAATGGAGCCATGCTATAATAGTATCGGCCCAAGAATGGGAACAGAATTATTTATTAAACTGGAGAGAAAAAATGGATAAGGTAAAAATTTATTTATCTCAATGGAGTGTGATGCGGATTTTACGCTTGGTAATGGGTATTATCATTATTATTCAGGGAGTAAAATCAGAGATGTGGTTGATTGCGGGTTTGGGGGTATTATTTACGATCTTACCGCTATTGAATATGGGCTGTTCAGCAAATGGTTCATGCCAGGTTCCACCTCGAGAACGAAGATAAAAATCTTCAAAATTAATTAGCAAGGTATAATTAATAATAGTTAATGTGTCCGGCTCAGGTTTTACAACCTGGGCCTTCTTTTTGGACATCTTTTTTTCATTCTAAAAATTTTGCATAGCTTTGTAAATATCACATGATGACGAAGATAGTTTCCATAATCTGTTTCACACTCTTAGCCTTGTTCAGCCCAAAGCTTACTTTTGCGTGCAATGAACATCAGGAGGAAGTGAAGTCAGAAGTTAGTTGCGAAACAAAGGATCATCATGCTGAAAATGAACACAGCTGTTGTGAAAAGGAAAATACAGAGCCCACATCCAAACATCAGGAAAGTAAAAGCTCTTGTACTGATTCCAATTGTTGTTGTCCGATGATGGCCAATACAAGCTGTTGTTTCTATTCCAACCCAAGTTTTGAGTTTCATTTCAACAATCCAATTTTTAAGGAGAAAATATCTACCCTTTTGGTTTTCCAAGAAACCTCTGGATATTCTTCAATTTTCATCCCGCCCAAAATAGCTTAATTACTTCCATTTGTACCATTAGGTAATTTATTATGGTTAGCCATTGGCTATCCAAGCTATTTAAATTAAAAAAATAAAAGATGAAAAAGATATCCTTAATCTTAGGCCTTATCCTTGGCTTAGGAATCAATGCTAGTATAGCACAAATCAAGAATGCAAAAACAGTTTCAGTTGCGGTTAATGGAAACTGTGGCATGTGTAAGAAGACCATAGAAACCAGTGGATCTGAGAAAAACATATCCAAGGTCAGTTGGGATGCCAAACAAAAACAGGCTGAAATTACCTTTGATTCTACAAAAACCAGTGAATCTGCTGTATTGAAAAAAATAGCTCAGTCAGGTTATGATAATGCACAATTCAGAGCTCCGGATGATATTTATGAAAAGTTACATGAATGTTGCCTTTATGATAGAAGCCATGAAGTAGCAAAAGGCGGTCCACAGCATGAGATGAATTCCAATGAGAAACCACATGAACCAGGTTCTAAAAATGAGCATGCCCAACAACAGAAAGGTTTAACTTCTGTGTTTGCTTCTTACTTGGAACTGAAAGATGCTTTAATAACGAGTAATCAAAAAAACAGTGCTTTGGCAGCAGGTCAATTGAGTCAATCGATCAAAAAAGTGGACATGAATTCATTGGCAGAAGCTGAGCATGTTCAGTGGATGAAGTTGAAAGGAAATTTAGAAAAATCGGCAAATCAAATCGCGAAAGACACAAAACTCGAAGGTCAGAGAAATACCTTTATTGAACTTTCCGACCAAATCTATACGTTAGCAAAAACATCAGGATCAGCAGAAGGCTTATTCTGGCAATTTTGTCCAATGGCCAACAACAATAAAGGCGCTTATTGGTTAAGTAAAGAAGAAGCGATAAAAAACCCATACTACGGATCAAAAATGATGAGTTGCGGAGAGGTTAAAGAAAAACTCTAACCGATCTAAACAGACTTAATAATTTTTAACGTATGATGAAAATGAAAGCACGAAATAAATACCTTTTACTTATCACCTTTATATTTTGCTCATCCCTGGCCCTGGGCCAAAAAATCGTGCGCTATGATTTAAATGTAACGGATAGTATCGTAAATTTTGCTGATAAGAATCGTCGGGCGGTCGCTGTAAATGGGATGATTCCTATGCCTACACTTACATTTACCGAAGGAGATACTGCAGAAATACATGTTCATAATAAACTCAAGGAAGGAACTTCCTTGCATTGGCATGGGGTTTATTTACCGAATAAGGAGGATGGTGTTCCTTTTCTGACTCAAATGCCCATAGAACCGAACAGCACGTTTGTATATCGGTTTCCTATCATTCAGGATGGTACGCATTGGTATCATAGTCATTCGGGAATGCAGGAGCAGATTGGGATGTATGGCGCCATGATCCTCAAGAAAAGGCCGAATGATCCAACCTTTAGAAAGGGCATTGATGATCTTCCGGAAATACCGGTGGTCTTGAGTGAATGGACCAATTTGAATCCAGACAATGTACATCGGATGCTTCATAATGCCAATGATTGGTTTGCCATCAAAAAGAATGCAACGCAAAGTTATGCTGAAGCCATCAAAGCTGGACATTTTAAAACAAAGTTGACCAATGAGTGGAAGCGGATGCTTGCCATGGATGTCAGCGATGTATATTATGATCGATTTTTACTGAATGGAAGTTCTGAGGAGACCTATTCACAGTTCAAGGCTGGTGACAAGGTAAGACTAAGAGTCATCAATGCAGGGGCATCTTCCTATTTCTGGTTAACATATGCCGGTGGGAAGATAACGGTTGTTGCCAATGACGGAAATGACGTGGAGCCTGTTGAATTGGACCGTCTGATAGTAGGCGTTTCAGAAACCTATGATGTCATCGTTACGATTCCTGAGGATGGTTTTTCCTATGAATTTATGGCAACCCCAGAGGATCGGACCAATCAGGTTTCCATGTATTTGGGTTCAGGTGTCAAGCAATTAGTCAGTCCATTACCAAAGCTGAAATACTTTGAAGGAATGAAGATGATGAATGACATGATGAAAATGAATGGTGATCTGGATGACATGGGCATGAAAATGAGTCTACAGAAGATGGATATGAATACCGTGATGTATCCGGAAATTCAAAATCAATCGCATCAGCATGATTCCATGAATCATGAAGAACATTCAAAATCTTCAACGGATACTACAAAGGAACATTCAGCACATCAGAATAATCATACAGAGCATCAAATGGATCATTCTTCGGAGAACATGGATCATGACATGGCAAACATGAAAGACATGAACCATGGCGAACATGGAAGTTCTGATCTTGTGACTTTGAATTATACGATGTTACGATCCCCTACAAAAACTACGCTGCCTGCAGATGCCAAAGTCAGGGAAATGAAGTTTGAACTGACGGGAAACATGAACAGGTATGTTTGGAGTATGGATAACAAGGTTCTTGCGGAGAGTGATAAAATCTTGATCAAAGAAGGCGAAGTCTTACGGATCATTTTATACAACAATTCCATGATGCGACATCCTATGCATCTTCATGGACATGATTTCAGAGTGATCAATGGTCAGGGGGATTATGCTCCACTGAAAAATGTATTGGATATTATGCCGATGGAGACAGATACCATTGAGTTTCTATCGAATGTAGAAGGTGATTGGTTTTTCCATTGCCATATTTTATACCATATGATGGCCGGAATGAATCGGGTTTTCAGTACAGAAGACCAAGCTCCCAACCCTTATCTTCCGAATAAAGCATGGGCATATCGCGAATTACAAAAGGAAAGTAATATGAAGCATTTTATGATTCAGAATGATTTCGCGACGAATGGTAATGATGGGGAACTGATGTTGCATAATACCCGCTATAGCCTTACCACAGAATGGCGATTGGGCTATAGTGATATGCATGGATATGAGGTTGAAACGCATTTAGGGCGCTATATTGGAAAAATGCAATGGTTTATGCCATTTATCGGCTTTGATTATCGGTATAGGCGAATGGATAAGCATGGACCCGAGAAAAACATCTTTGGTCAGAAAAACAGCAAGAATGAACGTGCTTTATTATCGGCAGGTTTCACTTATTTGCTACCTATGCTGGTCAGATTTCAGGCAGAGGTTTATCATGACGGAAATGTGCGATTGCAGTTAATGCGGGAGGATATTCCAGTAACAAAAAGATTAAGAGCTGGTGTTATGGTAAATTCAGATTTAGAGTATATGGGTGATTTACGGTATATATTGACTAAGAATCTTGGAATTCGAACTCATTATGATTCGGATATGGGGTTTGGTGTTGGTTTATCTGTAAATTATTAATTGTAAAACAGGGGTTGAATCATGAATTCAACCCCTGTTTTTTTAGAAGGGATTAATCTTCGAGAAATCCGAATTTGCCGGTTTGGAAATCCCGGAAGGCTTGTTTTATTTCTGCCTCTGTATTCATTACAAAGGGTCCATAAGCTGCAATTGGTTCATTGATGGGTTCAGCACTCAATACCAAGATCAATGCATCTTCCAATGCTTCAACCTTAATTTTTTCACCCTTATTTTCGAACAAGACAAAATGATCGGTTGCGACCTCTTGTCCATTTACCTTTACAGATCCTTCCAAGATCAGCAATCCGGTATTATAGGACTCAGGGAATTCAAATTCAGCTTTTCCATCAGTTTTCAATTTGGCATTGAATAAGTTGACCGGAGTAAAGGTGCTGGCGGCACCTTTTGTGCCTTGATATTCACCTGCTACTACTTCAACATATCCCAAACCATCTGCAAGTTGGACTTTAGGGATCGATTTATTCTCTAAAGCCTGATATTTCGGATCGGACATTTTATGAGCGGCAGGTAAGTTTACCCATAATTGAACCATTTGGAATTCACCACCTTCCTTACTCCATTCCGATTCATGAAATTCCTTATGAAGAACACCAGAAGCTGCGGTCATCCATTGTACATCACCTTCTCCGATTATTCCACCACCGCCACTACTATCAGCATGCTCAACCCTACCTTTATAAGCCAGAGTTACGGTTTCAAAACCACGGTGCGGGTGTACCCCTACTCCTTTTGGAATTGAACTGGCCGGAAAGTTGTATTTCGAATTATAATCAAATACAATAAATGGGTCCATCCGCTGCATTGGTATGGCAGAAGGAATAAAACTATGTACTCTAAAACCATCGCCTACGAAATGAGGCATGCCAGGTTTTATTATCTTTTCAATTTGTTTTTCTTTCATGGTATTTTCCTAAATAGAATACAAAAATACCCCTTAATTAAGGATAAAGTATTGATCTATGGTAATAAGTGCATCATATTTAGGCAAATAAATAAGGCCTTGCAAGCAAGGCCTTTCCAAATAATACTTAGAAGTCTTCAAAGGTATTTCACCTTTTAAATTTGTCTTTTATAACCTGGCTTATCCATTTCTTTGTCGAGGGACATAGGTCCTGAGCCGACAATCAAGAAATAAATAAGGAGTAAAAGTACCACTAGGGACAACCAAAATTCGGAATTCAGAAAACTGAACCCATTGGTAATATTCACAAAGAATACAGCTCCGATAAGGATTGGAATTTGTATAGCCACAGCCAGTCGAGTACATAATCCCAATGCGATGAAAATCCCTCCTACCAGGTGGGCAAACACCACATAATGAACAGCACTCCAAATGGATAATTGAAAATGAGTTTTTTCAATCAATGTGGCTACAGAGTCACGATCCATAATAAAGCTTATTCCTTTTGCAAAGATCAGAATTCCAAGAACTATCCTGACGAAGTCAATCCATCTCGGATGATGTGCATCTCCCCAATGTTCAATGCGTTGAATTAGGTTCATAACAACCTCCTTTTTAACTGGTTATACAAAGACAACGTATAATAAGGTCTTGATATTATGGGTTTTAAATATTTTTTTCGAATTGTTACAGTTAGTTACACAAATCTCTGGAAATATTGATATATGACCGAATTTCCTTGATCCTATTAGAAGTTCCAATTACCATAATATTACTGTCCTGACATTCAAACTAATTTCTTTAATCATTGTTGATAAAGGTAGAAAGGAAGAAAATGTCAAAGTTTACAAAGTATTTCATCAAAAAGATAGACAGTCCGTTTTGGTCATTTGCGATCCACGATGGTCAGCAAATCGATCCGCTTATTGATCCTTATATCAAGCTCGGTGAAGATGAAAGGCTTCGGGAAGAAGATCCATTTACGGCGGTAATGGCTGAACTTCCAACAAATCAATTTATTGTAGGTTCTTCGCGATTTCAACTTGACTTAAATCGGACATTAGCAGATTCAGTATACTTAAGACCAGAACAAGCATGGGGACTAGAGGTTTGGAAAGACAGTTTACCTGAAAATATTGTTACAGAATTGCATCTGGATCATAAAAATATCTATTCAGAAATTGAGGAGTTAATTCAGGAAACCATAGATCGATTCGGGTATTTTATCGTCTATGATATCCATAGCTATAATGCCAAAAGAAATGGTCCTGATGAGGTAATTGATTTGCAAAAAAATCCTCAGATAAATTTAGGTACCGCCTACGTGGATCCGAAATGGGCTCCTCTAATAAAACAATTAATTGAATTTATTAAAAAAGAAAGCTTGTATGACGAACCGATTGATATTCAAGAAAATATTAAATTTAAGGGAGGATATTTATCGCAGTTTTTAAATAAAAAATTTGGGGATTACGGTTGTGTCCTATCCTTTGAATTCCGCAAGGATTTTATGGATGAATGGACAGGAGCGCCAGACCTAAATCGAGTTGTATCCTGTAAACAATTATTAATGAATTCAATCACGGTTTTAACAACGTACTTTAAAAATGTTAGAGGAAAATAGCAAAATCCTTACCCGAATATTAAACGCTATCAATAAGCGTAATCCAATTCACTATCAAGTTCCAAATGTTGGGAAATTCATTTTCAACAAGATTGTGCCTTATATTTTTATTTATAGGGTTCCAAGTTCGGATAAGCGGGATAAAATGTTGGTTGATTTAGCTAAGACGGAGAATGCAAGTATCGTTTGTAAATCACAGGACTTTAATCTGGAGGAATGGATTAAACCAATTGCACAGAAATTAGCGGAAGAGTTTGGGGCTTGTTTATTGGTTGAGGCGTGGATTGGTGAACCTATGCAAAAGGAAGATATTCTGATCCATGTTGGTCAAAAGGATATTTTGCCCCTTGCGGAGTATTTTCAAAAGAATATCAACAAGGAAGCGCGGGAAATCAGTACGGCTATTGCTAAGGATTTGAATATCCCTCAACCCAAAGACCTTGGAGCCCTTTTTAGTAAAAAAGAACTCCAGAACCGACAAATCCTTTATATGGGTTTAGCAATTAAACAAAGTTATATTGAGGAAGAGGACTTGGTATTACCCATCTTAATGCGGCTATATCGCGAAACCTTAGCGAAGTCCTTATCCAGACTTTTCTTTGAATTCCTGAGGGTCTATACGCATTTGAACGCTACGGCACAGAAGCTTAATTTTCATCAGGAGCTTACCCCGCTCATGATTGATATTGACAATGCCTTGGCTCAAGAGAGCAAAAAGTTTGATTTTCTTTTGATGGTTACTCCGTTAAATGCGCATGAGGCTTGGTTGCAGTTTAAGAAGGATAAATTCTGGAAAACGCCAAAATTCCTATACCGACCGATGCACATTGATCCGGATTTGGTCAAGCGAAGATTATATAACCTGCGGATTGAAGATATTTATGATCCTACCATGGCATATATCTTCAGGGATAAGCGGACAGAATTGGATTCGATGGTCAGTATGATTGCTGACCGCGGCAAGGATGATTTTTTACATGGGAGTTTACAAGTCTTTGGTAACGTCTCGGAGAAGCTTTATAAAAGCGCCATGGCGATATTAATGGTAACTGAACCTGAAGAACCCATCAAAAAGAGTGATGATTACATCAATGCCTTTGAATTTGCGAAACTAGCCAGAGATGAGATAAAATTTCTACAGCGTCAAAATCAAGAATTCAACAGTCCTGTCCGGGTTCGGGAGGATATTTCTGGGGTGATGGTCAACCGTGGGGTACTTAATATCAGCAAGGAATATAAATTGACTCGTAAAAGAGCAGAAGCCTTGATACAACATGAAATCGGTACGCATGTGGTGACCTATTTCAATGGTAGGGAGCAGCCCTTGAGTATTTTTAGTCTTGGTGTTCCAGGATATGAGGAGCTGCAGGAAGGCCTGGCTGTTTTGGCCGAATATATTGTCGGTGGATTAAACAATGATCGTTTGAGAACCATTGCAGCACGCGTCATAGCAGTTCAGAATATGTTACTCGGCAATTCTTTCATTGATACCTTCAACATGTTGGTGGAGCAATACAGCTTTCAACAAGAAACAGCATTTCAAATCGTGATGCGGGTTTATCGTGGTGGTGGATTGACAAAGGATGCCCTCTATTTAAAAGGCATCATGGAATTGCTCAATTACCTGAAAGATGGTAACAATGTACATCTGTTGATGATGGGGAAAATCAGAAAAGATTATCTCCCGATTATCAAGGACCTTTTACAGAAAGAGATTTTAATTCCACCAGCAGTGACACCGCGGTATTTATTCCCTGAATTTAGTGCTCAATGGAAGGATGTCAAACGAAAAGGAAGCATTTTTAAACTAATACAATAAGAGAAAATATTTTAGAAAAATATATGAAAATCGCAATTTTAATCAACCAGTCCCATAAAGAAGAGGAGAAATTTACAACGACTATACTTGCTTTGAAAGCTTTGGAACGAGGTCACACCGTCCTGTATATCGGACTTGCAGATTTTGTTTACGAGGATGAACAAACAATATTAGCACATTGCCGGATAATCAGTCCGGAACTGGGATTAACCAAAGGTTCAGATTTTGTCAATCACTTAAAAGATGCTGAGAAAACATTGGTTGATTTAAACGAGATTGATATTTTATGGTTGCGATTTGATCCGACCTTAGATATGATAAACCGTCCTTGGGCTGCCGCAGCAGGTATACAGTTCGCTCAAATAGTTAAGAGAAATGGCAGATTGGTCATTAATGATCCTGATTATTTGGTTCAGGCAAACAACAAATTGTATCTGGAAAATTTCCCTAAATCGGTTCGTCCAAAAACATTAGTTACTAGAAATCATAATGATGTCCTTCGGTTTTTGGAGGAACAACAGGATAAAATCATTTTAAAACCTTTGAAAGGATCAGGAGGCAAGAATGTCTTTATGATCGATTATAAGGATAGGCAGAATCTAAAACAAACTGTTGAAGCAATTTCTAGAGACGGCTATGTGATTGCTCAAGAATATTTACCCGAGGCTAAGAAGGGAGATATTCGATTTTTTATGATGGGTGGAGAGCCATTGATCGTGGATGGGAAATATGCTGCAGTTCGTCGAGTGCAAAAAGAGGATGAAATCAGAAGTAATATCCATCAGGGTGCAAAACCTGAGGTTGCGATTATTGACGACAATATCCTTCAGTTGGTGAATCAGGTATCCCAACAGTTGAAGGATGACAATATGTATCTTGTCGGTCTGGATATCGTTGGGGATAAGATCATGGAGGTGAATGTATTTAGTCCAGGAGCCTTATATCATGCAAGCAAACTACAGGAAAGAGATTTTGCAAATGCTATCATTGTAGATTTAGAAAATAGAGTAAAAGAGTTTTATCATCAATAAAAGTGAAAACCATTGTTGCCATTCTTCTATTGGCCATAGCTTCCCCCTATTGTGGTTATAGTCAGCGACCAGTGGAGACCAAGATTTTAGGTTTTGATTCCGTAAAGCTAGATCCTAGTTTTACGGACTTGCTGTTGCCCGAAAACCCGACAGGAATATCTGGTTCTGATGGATGTATTTCGATAGATCTGGGTAAAGGAAAATCAATATTCCTGTGGGGAGATTCTTTTCTTGGTCCTATTAAGGATAATATCAGGCAATCGCCTTCAAAATTTATTCTTGGAAATACCGCAACGCTATACTCAAAGGACAGCATTCAAAGTTTGTATGGCGGAGACTTCAATCAGCCTCGATCATTCATAGATGTAGAAACTTCAGAACAGGGAAAATATTGGTATTGGCCAGGAGATGGCTTCCTCTTTAAAGGACAGCTATTATTATTCATGGCTAAATACAGTAAGAAAGCTAATGAAAAAGGACCTTTTGCTTTTCAATATGAAGGTTGTGACTTCCTGAGCTTAAATCCAAAAACCTTTGAGTTGATGCATCGGGCATCTTTTATTTCTGGGGATAACCCCATCCATTATGGACATGCCGTCATACAACAAGGGAAATATATTTACATCTATGGTTCTAAGGTAGATCATAAAAATTTTCATTCAGAACTGCATGTCATGCGGGCACAAATCAAGAATAGGGAGTTGATAGCCCAGGAATATTGGGCTGGGGAGAAATGGGAAAAAGATGCTGCCAAGAGTAAAGCGATTGCAGGGGTTCATAGCATGGTTTCAGAACAGTTCAGTGTGCGTAAGCTGGATGGTAAGATCGTATTGCTGAATCAAGATCGTTATCATGTTCCCGGAAAGATATACAGTTATATTGCTGATGACTTTCAGGGACCTTTTAAGAATGAAAAACTACTTTATCAAATCGATGAGCCCGAGTTAAAACAGGACAGTTTATTTACTTACAATGCCATGTTTCATCCTCAGATCAGTAAGGATAATAAAATATTAGTGAGCTACAATGTCAATACCTTTAGCGAACGATTATGGTGGAAAAAAGCCTCCGTTTATCGCCCAAGATTTATTTGGCTGGATAAAAAATCCATCTTGAACTAATTATTTTTCAATGACCTTTTCTTCCTCCGTTAGAGGTGCTGGAGGGATTTCACTAACATTTCGTTCAATTTCCTTTAATTCTACATGTACGGCATATTCCGAAGGTTCTATGCTTATTCCATGAAAGGTTGCAAATTCGCGGGTAAAGATGGCGCCGAAGTAAAGAATGGCTGCGGTATAATATACCCACAGAAGAATCAATACAATGGAAGCTGCTGCGCCGTAGGTAGACTCTGTATCGGAGGACTGCAAGTAAAAGCCAATTCCGAATCGTCCTATCGCAAACAGAATGGAGGTAAAGAATGCTCCTGCCTTGACTGGTCGCCATCCTATGGTAACATCAGGAAGCACCTTAAAGATCACGGAAAATAGAATAAAGGTAATTCCAAAAGTTAGTCCGAAATTAATAGCATCCATGACATAAACCGTCATATCCGGGAAGAACCTGAGTAAGCGATCTGTTAAGGTCAGGATAATCCCATTGACCACCAGCGTCACTACTAATAAGAAACCTAACCCAATAATCAGGGAAGAGGATAAAAGGCGGTCCATTAACATTTTCAACCATCCTTTTTTAGGTTTCGCCTTGACATGCCAAATCTTATTAATCGAGTTCTGCATATCACCGAAGACTGTCGTAGCACCGATAATCAGGGTAATAACACTGACTATCATCGCTAAATTAGACTTTCCCGATAAGCTTAGGTTCTTGATGACATCCTGGATTTGACGAGCAGCCGTAAGCCCCACCAATTCATTTAATTCAGAAAATAATTTCCCTTTAATAGCATCCTCTCCATAGAAGATACCGGCTAAGGAAATCATTAATACCAAAATGGGACCGAGTGAAAAGATAGTATAATAAGCTAGTGATGCACTGTATTTCATACTGTCTTCATTCATAAATCCCATGACAGTATTCTTTAAAATTTGAAAAGTATCCTTAATAAATCCTTTGCTTTGCTGTTTTTCCATAAATAAATTTTGGTCCCTACCATTTAAGAAACATCCGATAAAATAAAATGTTTGAAGTACCATTCAACATTTATTCCGAACATTCCTTGATTCAAGGTGTTTTTTAAATGAAACATAAAAATCAAAAGCTATGAGTAAACAGAAAGAAGTAAAACAGGAAGAATTGGAAAAGGATAAAGTTGATAAGCCAAGGGAAGACAATGAGAAGGTGCAATCAGATACTGGGAAGCGTCCGGAACATGATACAAATCCCCTTCCCCCGAACCCGAATAAAGTTGATGATCATGATTCATGATTAAAAGTAAATGGCCAGAATTTAGAGAAATTCCGGCCATAAAATTAATAGTTAGTGTGTGATATTTTTATTGTAATACAATCAATTTTTGTTATCAAATTTTGAACGTTTTGTTCGGTTAATTTGATTGATACCAATTACGGGAAAAATCACGAGAACATGATATAAATTTTAAAAAAGTAAATGATTTACGACTGATATCGACCTTACAAATCCTTGTTAATACTACTTAAAAGCATATTTTTCCATAAAATAAATAGATGTTTAACCAACCAATTTTCCATAAATTTCCATTGATTTTAAGGAAAAATTAGCGAAATATCATTTTGGAATTACAAGAAAAAATCAAAAAAGGCCTGGAAAAAATCCCAGGCCTTTAGTATTTAGAAAATTAATTGTTCTAGATTAGTTATGCTTCACTTCCATTTCGTCAACATAATGTTCATTCGGAACATAATCAGCTTCCATCATTGTTGCATAATCTGTTTTTTCTTTCTTACCCCAGCGGCGACCGAATCCATCGAAGATGGAATATACTACCGGAACAACTACCAAGGTCAATAATAGGGATGACAATAATCCTCCGATAATTACGATTGCCAAACCTCTGTTAGTATCAGCACCATCACCCGTTGCTAATGCAATTGGAATCATACCGAATACCATCGCAATGGTTGTCATCAAGATTGGACGAAGACGAGCGTGGTTGGCAGCAACCAAAGCGTCATGCGTACTATCACCATGTTCTTTTCTATGGTTAGCAAAGTCAACCAGTAAGATCGCATTCTTCGCAACCAAACCAATCAACATGATAATACCCAAGATGGTAAAGATGTTCAATGTTTGGTTTGTCAATGCCAATAGTAACAAGGCTCCGATAAAGGATAGTGGAATTGAGAACAAGACCACAAATGGAGTCGAGAAACTATCATATAAAGCCACCATAACTAGGTACACCAATAAGATTGAAGCGATAAGGGCAACTCCTAAAGTACCGAAACCTTCGGTTTGACTCTCCATGTTACCTCCCCAAACATATACAACCCCAGGCTTACGTTCTAATTTAGAGAATCCTTCCTCCCATTCAGCAGCAACAGTACCCATTGGGCGACCTACCACCGAACCTTGGACAGAAACTGCAGGAGATTTATCACGACGTTCCAATAAGGTTGGTCCTGATCCATATCCTACGGTTGCAAATTGATCCAATGAAATCGTAGCACCTTGATTATTGATAAATTTCAAGTTTCTAACATCATTGATATTTGATCTTCCGCTCTCTGCGAAACGAATATTGATATCATACTCGTTATCACCAGCACGGAATTTATTATCTGTATTTCCGGAGAATGCAGTTTGCATGGTCATACCCACCGTAGCTACATTCAATCCAAGAGAAGTCATCTTATCACGGTCCACTTGAACACGAATCTCTGGGTTACCATCTTCAGAAGTTAATTTTACTCCTGTAGCACCCGGGATATTACGTAAGATTTCTTCCGCTTTGATAGCGAACTCACGTGCATCTTCCAAATCTGAACCCATTACAGTCAATTTCAAAGGTGCTTGCTCCGCTCCCATTAATCCCATATTTACAGCTGTAACTTTGGAACCGATTAATTTATTTTCTAACTCACGTTTCAAACGAGCAGAATAAACCTTCGAGCTTTCTGTATAAGTATCTTTTAAGATCACGTGAATCTCAGACTTATAGCGTGAACCTGCGGTAGACATTACCCCATCTGAGGATTGACCTACCGTGGTAATGATACTTTCCACTTCTGGTTTAGACTCGATAATCGATTCTGCTTTTTGCGTCAAGAAGTTGGTTTTCTCTAAGGAAGCATCTTTCTCCAATTCTAACTGGATCATGAACTCACCTTTATCCGAAGCTGGGAAAAAGTCGGTACCAATATATCCAAGGCCTACCAAAGTGAATGAGCCAAAGAACAATACCAAGGCAATAAAAAGGGTTGCCAATTTGGTTTTCCAGTTTTTCAAACACCATTCTAGGATACCAGTAATCCAATGGGTGAAAGCTGTCAATCCTGCTTCAAAACCATGTACAATCTTACCAATAAAGGAATTAGGGTTGATATGCTCTAATTTTCCAAAACGAGAATACAACCAAGGCACCACTGTAAAGGAAACTAATAAGGATAATAAAGTTGAAATAATTACCGTCACACAGAACTGTGCAAGGATATTAGCCACTAAACCAGTTGACATCGCAATAGGTAAGAATACTACCACGATAACCAAGGTAATCGCCGATACGGTAAATCCAATTTCTTTTGCACCATCATAAGCCGCACGAACCTTATTCTTACCCATCTCCATATGGCGGTGGATATTTTCAATTACAACGATCGCATCATCGACCAAGATACCTACCACTAGAGAAAGACCTAACAAGGACATCAAGTTCAAGGTATAGCCCATCAATAACAGACCGATAAAGGTTGCAACCAGGGATAATGGAATCGCAATCATGGTGATAGCCGCATTTCTCAAACTATGCAAGAAGAACAACATGATAAAACCTACCAAGGCAATCGCGATCATTAAATCGTGGATTACGTTGTCTGCTGCATTCAAGGTATAATCCGTTGAATCGTTCGCAACCCTGATTTGGATATTATCTGTTTTATAATCTGTCTGTACCGTTTCAATCGTTTCTTTCACCAATTTGGATACCTCTACCGCATTCGCATCCGACTGTTTGAACACCTGTAATAGAATGGTATTCTTACGATCTAAGCGTGCAATTTTCTCTATTTCCTTAATACCATCCTGAACATCAGCAACATCTCTTAAGAAGATAGTCACTCCAGTTGGGGTAGTAATTGGCAAGTTTCTCAACTCTTCAACATCCACAACCTTACCAGCCAAACGGATGGTTGTTCTCGATTCACGAGTACTTACGTTTCCTGTAGGGAAATCTAGATTGGATTGTGCAATAACACTTTGGATCTGAGAGATTGAAACTCCATAGCCTTCTGCTTTCTCAGGGTCTACAGAAACTTGGATCTCACGCTCTTCACCACCGACCATGTCTACTTTCGCAACCCCAGAGATACGCGCAAAGATTGGTTGTATCTTGTTGTCCAACAGGTCGTACAATTCTTTCTCCGATTGGTTGGATGTTACAGCCAAACTCATGATGGCGATATCATCCAAGGAGAACTTATTCAATGATGGAGCCTCAACGTCATCAGGGAGGTCATTTAAGACCGCATTGATTTTCCGCTGGGCATCCGTGAGCAGGAAGTTGACATCCGCTCCGTCATTCAGGGTAATCATTACAATCGAAACGTTCTCCAAAGAGGTTGATTCCAATTTCTTAATATTTTCCAAGGAGGATACGGCATCCTCTATTTTCTTGGTTACAGTACTTTCTACCTCGGAAGGTGAAGCACCTGGATACACTGTTTGAATGGTAATTACGTTTACCTCAAACTTTGGTATCAGCTCATAACCCAATTGGGTGTATGAGAATATCCCGCCTAAAGTCAATAGTATAAACAATACTATGATCAGACTCGGACGTTTTATCGATATTTCAGTAATCTTCATTTTATGAGTTCGTTCTTAGCACAAATTATTTAATAACTTCAACAGGTGAATTGTTGTACAAGTTGATTTGACCAGAGATAATTACCTGGTCGCCAGCTTGCAAACCACTAAGAACCTCAATATTATCACCAAAACTTCTACCCGCTACCACTGTTGATTCTACAGCTTTTCCGTTTTTCAATACGAATACTTTGTTATCAGAAATACTACCTACGAATGCTGTTCTAGGAACAACCAATACGCTTGAACTACCGCTAGCACCAAATACAGCAGTACCGTACATACCAGCACGCAATTCGTTGTTCGGGTTATTCGCAATTTCGATTTCTACAGGGAAGTTCAAGCTTCCGTCTGATTTAGGAGCGATGAAAGTAATTTTTCCTGAAAATTCTTTATCCGCATAAACACTCACTCTTACTTGAACAGCTTGTCCTACGCGTAATGTTGCGACGTTCTTTTCGTCCACATTAACTCTTAATTTTAAAGTGCTTACATTGACGATATCAAATGCGGGAGTACCTGGGCTTACATAAGCACCTGGTTCAATTTTACGGGAATTTACAATACCAGAAACTGATGTTTTAATAGTAACATCACCTGCGTTTAATTTTGCGCTTTTCAAGTTGTTTTTTGAACTTTCAAATTGAAGGCGTGCTTGATCAACTTGTTGTTGAGTAACACCTCCTGTTGAAAGTGCATTTTCAAAACGCATAAGATTGGCTTGCGCATTATCGTATGCCGCTTGAGCATTCGCAACATTGACATTCAATTTATCGCCTTCAACGATTGCTAATGTCTGACCTGCTGATACTCTAGAACCTTCATCAACCATCACACGAACTACACGACCACCAGTTTCAGCAGCTACCGTTACTTCTTGTTTTGGCATAAAAGTCCCATTCGCTAAGTATTCTAAGCTCATATTGCTATTCTCAGCTGTGTCGATACGCACTGCTACTGCCGCATTTTTTTCAGCTACCGCAGCCGTATCTGCATCATTCTTTGCTTTGTTCTTTTGAAGGATAAGGTATATACCTGCTCCTGCAGCAATGATAACAATTAGGGTAATTAATGTACGTTTCATTATGTGTGGTTATATTATTCGTTTACTAATGTTTTTAATTTTCCATTTGCTTTGATCACTTGGATCTCTGCAACTTTATAATTTAATAATGAGGTATTCAAGTTGTTTTGAGCATCTGCATAGGCATTCTCAGAATCCAACAATTCTGTTAAAGTCGCTAGCCCATTTCTATAGTTGTTTTGGGTGTTTTCCATAACTTCCTTCGCCATTTCTACGTTACGACGGTTGTTATCCACTGTCAACAAGCTATTTTTAATTTGAGCTTTAGCGTTTTCAGCTGCTAGGTTCAATCCAAGTTTGTTGTCCTCCAAATCTACCTTAGCTTTCAAAATATCAACATTTGCTTGGTTGATCTTTGCTTTCGTAGATCCTCCATTAAAGATTGGAATAGAAAGGTTTAAGCCAATTGCTGAGTATGGCGCAAAACTAGCTGAATTATTGAAAATTGGGAACTGCTGTCCAAAGCCCAAATAACCTAAGTTACCGGTCAATGACAAGCTTGGATAATAAGCAGCAACCATTGATTTTTTATTCAGTTCTAGTAATTCGATTTGCTTTTCAACCAATTTTACTTCAGTACGATTATCGACATTGAATTCTTCACTGATAAACTCACCATTGATATCAAAGGTCTCTTTTGGAAGAACAATATCATCCGTGATCTTCATCCCAATCGCGAACTTCAGTGCATTTTCTCTTAGCTCCTGAGCATTTACAATCTGTTGCTTTTGTGCTAATAAATTGTTGATAGCAACTTCGGTACGATCTAGGTCAATTTTTCTCATCAAACCTGCATCAACCATACCTTTCAAAACATCTCTGGTTTTGTTGGTATTTTCCAAGTTGTTATTAATCGTATTCAACTGCATATCTGATTGATAAACTTCATAGTATGCATTGGCAACTCTCTCAATCAATTGTTCATCACTCAACTCAGCGTTGATCAGATAAAAATCACGAGTAGATCTTGCCGCTTTTAATCCAGTAAATAAAGATTGATTAAAAAGCTGTTGACTCACTTGCACGACTGCGTTTGCTTGCCAAGGTTGTCCGAATGCCACCATGATTGTTTCACCTGGTCTCCCCATCAAAGCCCCATCCAATGCGCTTTTTTGAATTAGTGCATTGTAGGTCAATGAAGCTGAACCATTAACCTGAGGAAGAGCTCCTGCCCGAACCTCATCAATTAAATACTCAGAATTTTCTATTTCCAGCTTTGCCTTCTTGGCTTCCGCTTTATTTTGCAATGCAAATTTTACCGCTTCCTGCAAGGTCAAGGTTTCTTGTGCATGTAACAATGAACCCGATAACATCCCTGCTATCATTAGGGCCATAAGTTTAGTTCTATTCATTCTATTTATTACTAGCTATACGTGCTTCGAAAATTAATTTAAGTGCTCTTTTTTGACTTTCAACTATCTTATCTACGTTCGATTCATTTGGAATTCCAGTAATGACATCCGAAATAGTATGAATGATGCCAAGACCTTTTTGAATTTCAACCAGAGTCTGTGCACAGCCTTCAATATCATCCATGATCAATTCACCACTATCCAATGATTTTTGGAATAATTTTTTAATCAAGGTGACCTCACGCTGTTGAAACTCTTCCATAACCTCATTTAGATCCAGACCTTTAATCCAATCTAAATTTTCGCAGATATGTAAAACATAATATTTACGTGTATAAGTAGCTCTATAATCCAGCACATCCATCATCGTCTTCATTAAATCTCCAGAATACGATTCTACGATATCTTTCTCCCCTGCATACACGTCATTTGCAATCTTTATTAATACATCTAGAATAAGAGTTGACTTATCCGGATAGTAGTAATATAGATTTGCTTTAGTAATTCGCATATCATCGGCGATCTCATTCATTGTGGTTTTATGAAAACCAAAAAGAGAGAAGCGTTTTAGCGCTGCATCAATGATTTGATCCTTACGATTCTCCATTTTTATACCTTTTTTATTTTTGACTTTTTCTAAAAATTGTTCAAAAGTATAAAATAGAAAATAAATAATATCATCCCTTTGTCAAAAAAGTGATGATTAACACTCTTTTAACAAAAGGATAACGTTTAGACAATATTTTAAGAAAGTTGTTTTTTAGTCTTGACTAAAGATTTTGTGGAATTTCTTTTTATCGAATGAATAGAGTTTTGCAGCACGATAAGATACTCCTTTTTGAAATTCATTCAGTTCCTTGAGATAGCCAAGATTATTGATTTTTTTTCTAAAGTTTCTTTTATCTAATTGCTTATTAAGAAGAGCCTCATAAACTTGTTGCAATTGGGTTAGTGTAAATTTGGCTGGTAATAATTCGTATGGAGTGGTCGAGTAGCTGACAGTTTTCTTCAAACGGTCCAAACTTAACTCAATGATTTCCTTGTGGTCGAAGGCTAAGTCGGGAAGTTCTGTTACAGGAAACCATTTCAATTGCCTCATATAGGTACTACCAGAACTAATTTTATTTTTGACCTCTTCCATTTGAACCAAAGCCATATAAGCGACAGTCAAGATCCTTCCTTCGGGATGTCGTTTGACGCCTGCGAAAGCTGCCAACTGATCCATATAGATATCCTTTAGTCCAGTCATTTCGAATAAGATACGAGCCACAGCATCGGCCATTTCTTCGTATTTATTCACAAAATAGCCCGGAAGAGCCCACCAGTCCTTGTAAGGGTATTCATTTCGTTCAGCCAACAAAACTTTCAACTGTCCCTCATCAAATGTCAGAATGACACAATCTATAGTAAAATATGTTTGCAAAATCTAAATTTATTAATATTGATCAATTGTTTCCTGAAAACCTCAACAATAATAACAATTACACAAACAAATTACCAAAAAAATTTAATAGTGTAAGAAATACACATTATATTCGTATTTCTAAAAAATAAGAAAGACCTAATGAACAATATACGAAGGATTGGCGTTTATACATCAGGGGGCGATGCCCCAGGCATGAATGCTGCCATTCGCGCAGTAGTTCGAACAGCGCTATTTAACGACCTAAAAGTAACTGGTATTTTTAGGGGATATGAAGGAATGATCGAGGGGGATTTTACTGAAATGGTGAGTCGTTCCGTAAGTTCGATTCTTCAAAAAGGAGGAACCGTATTAAAATCAGCGCGTTGTCCGGAATTCAGAACTCCTGAAGGCCGCAAAAAAGCGTACGAAAATATTAGAAAAGCAGGAATTGATGCTTTAGTTGCGATTGGTGGTGATGGTACATTTACTGGTGCCGAAGTATTCTCACAAGAATACGATATCCCTGTCATGTGTATCCCAGGAACTATTGACAATGACCTTTACGGAACGGATTATACACTAGGATTTGATACCGCAAATAATACTGTTATTGATGCCATTGATAAAATCAAAGACACTGCGGCATCACATAACCGTTTATTTTTCGTTGAAGTAATGGGGCGTGACTCAGGTTGTATCGCATTGAATGCAGGTGTAGCTGGAGGTGCTGAAGCCATCATGTTGCCTGAAAAAGAAACGGCAATCGATGAATTGATCGAGATGTTGGAGGTTGCGAAAGACCGTAATAAAACATCCATGATCGTGATTATTGCTGAAGGCGATAAAAACGGTGGAGCCTATAATGTTGCAAAACGTGTCGAAGAAAAATTTGATTTTTATGACACAAAAGTTAGTATATTAGGACATTTACAACGTGGAGGATCCCCAAGTAGTTTTGATAGAGTACTTGCCACCCGAATGGGATACTTCGCAGTCAACGAACTAATAAAAGGCAATAGAAGCGCAACGGTAGGAATCCGTGGCAGTAAAATGGTTAGTACAACGCTGGAAGAGGCTTTGCGTGGCAAAGAATTCAAACTGGACGAAGAATTAATAACTATTGCTGAAGTAATGAACATATAATCTTATGATTGCAGTCATATTTAGTGGATCAAGATACGCCGATTGGCGACTTGCTGAGAAAGGCAGAGTCCTACATGGATTCCGTACCATGGGTATAAACCCTTACATTCAAGACGAACGCTTTATTTACCAGCTACTAAATAAGAATACCCAACTCATAAATAACGCTGAACGCATCCGTAAGATTTATTTTTTCGGTGCCGGCGCATCTTCTAAGGAGAGACAAGAAAAAATCGAAAAGGTCTTTACACAATTCTTTAAAAACGCGAAAGTAAAAGTGAGCCACGATATGCTGGCTTCTGCAATTTCAACTTTCGGGAATGAAAAAGGAATTATTGGGATCATCGGTAGTGGCTCCAATGCCGCTTTCTATAACGGTAGAAAAATTGTAGAGAACAACTATGGCTTAGGCTATATCTTGGCGGATGAAGCTTCCACCAACTGGCAGGCACGGCAGATTCTTAAGGACTTCCTAACTGAATCCATGCCACAAGGCTTCCGCGAAAAATTATTGCATAAACATAATATCGATCGCAAGCTTATCCTAGACAAAACGTATAACAGCCCTAACCCGAATATTTTTCTCACTTCCTTTGCCGATTTTATCCTTGAAAATAAGGAGGACCCTTATATGGAAGGGATTATCAAAAAAGGCCTTGAAAATTATGTAAAAACATATTTGGTTCCTCTCTCGGAAACTTATCCTGACTCTACCTTAAATTTCACAGGTTCGGTAGCTAACAACTACGCTGACTGGTTGCGAGAAATTGCCAAAGAAAATCATTTGGCTGTCGGCACCATCATTAGGGAGCCTGTCCAAAACCTTGTAAAATATTTTATAAATAAAAATTAGTAAAAATGAAAATTGGAATTAACGGATTTGGCCGTATTGGCCGTTTAGCATTCAGAGCTGCTGTAAAACGCAGTGATATCGAAGTAGTGGGTATTAACGACTTAGTTGAACCAGATTACTTAGCATATATGTTGAAATATGATTCAACGCACGGTCAATTTGACGGTACAGTTGAAGTAAAAGACGGAAACTTAATCGTAAATGGAAAAACTATTCGTGTTACTGCTGAAAAAGACCCTGCAAACCTTAAATGGAATGAAGTTGGTGCTGAAGTAGTAATCGAATCTACTGGTTTCTTCTTGACTCAAGAATTAGCTCAAAAACACATCGAAGCTGGTGCAAAAAAAGTAATTATGTCTGCTCCTGCGAAAGATGATACCCCTACTTTCGTAATGGGTGTAAACCATAAAGATTTAAAACCAGAATACAACATCGTTTCTAACGCTTCTTGTACTACTAACTGTTTAGCTCCTATCGCTAAGGTATTAAATGATAAATTTGGTATCCTTGAAGGATTAATGACTACAGTACATGCTGTAACAGCTACTCAAAAAACAGTTGATGGTCCTTCAGTGAAAGACTGGAGAGGTGGACGCGGTGCTTACCAAAACATCATCCCTTCTTCTACTGGTGCTGCTAAAGCTGTTGGTTTAGTGTTACCTGAATTGAAAGGTAAATTAACTGGTATGTCTTTACGCGTTCCTACAGCTGACGTTTCTGTAGTTGATTTAACTGTACGCCTAGAAAAAGGTGCTTCTTACGAAGAAATCAAAAAAGCAATGAAAGATGCTTCTGAAGGTGAATTGAAAGGTATCCTAGGATATACTGAAGATGATGTAGTTTCTACAGATTTCTTAGGTGATGCTCGTACTTCTATCTTCGACGCTAAAGCTGGTATCTCATTGAATGATAACTTTGTGAAAGTTATTTCATGGTACGATAATGAGTGGGGATACTCTAACAAAATTATCGATCTAGCTCAAGAAGTTGGTAAATTATCATAATTGACCACTGATAAAATAAAAAATGCGATGTGAAGTTCACATCGCATTTTTTTTATGGTTTAAGAATTAAAATTCTATTTCTCTTCTTTCATTAAGAAACCACCACCGATCAAATCATCACCTTCGTAGAAAACTGCAGATTGTCCAGGTGCAATTCCTTTGACATTATGAACAAAATCCACCTGCATGATATCACCATGCTGTGTCAAAGTAGAAATCGCTCCTGAGTCCTTATAACGAATCTTAGTGATAGCTTCCATTGGCTCATCCAACGAAGCGTATTTCACTAAATTGATATTCTTCACAAATGCTTGGCTGCGCTCTAACTCATGCTCCTCTCCTAACACGACCGAATTTGATTCCGGAAGGATCTGAATAACGAACATAGGTTTTCCTAGGGCAATTCCTAAGCCTCTGCGTTGTCCGATTGTAAAATACGGATAACCGATATGCTGACCTACTACGGTGCCATCAGATAAAATAAAATTACCTGGCCCTATCTCCTGATCCAACAAAGGACGTTTGTGCCTTAAGAACGAACGATAATCATTGTCAGGAACAAAACAGATCTCATAGCTCTCCGATTTGTTAGCTAATTCCTTTTGATCCATATCCAATGCCATCTGGCGGATTTCCTTTTTTGTAAAACTTCCCAATGGAAATTGGGTTCTTGCTAAGTTTTCCTGAGAAACTCCCCACAACACATAGGATTGATCCTTATTTTCGTCTTTCCCTTTGGAAATCACATAACGACCGTTGTCATGCATACGGATATTTGCATAGTGACCCGTTGCAATAAATTCACAATCCAATTTATCAGCACGTTTCATCAATGCTTCCCATTTAATATGGGTATTACACAATACACATGGATTAGGAGTTCTTCCGGCAATATATTCATCCACGAAATTGTCGATTACATAATCGCCAAATTCAGAACGAATATCAAGGATATAATGTGGGAAGCCATAGTTTACAGCCAATGTTCGAGCATCATTGATACTGTCCAAGCTACAACAACCTGTTTCCTTTGAAGAGCCGCCGGAACTAGCATAATCCCATGTTTTCATCGTAATCCCGATGACCTCATATCCTTGTTCGTGCAGCATGACTGCAGCAACAGAGCTATCTACTCCACCGCTCATCGCCACCAAAACTCTTCCTTTTTTACTCATAATATTTTATTGAAGTGCAAAGATACCGTTATTTGCCCATTCACAATGTTTATTTGATGTAATTTTATCTCAATCAAAATCAAGACTTTGAATAAATCCACGAAAATAATTAGAGCAAAAGTTTTAGAATTCGAAAAAGGACGGTATATTTGCATCGCAAGTTCGGTAACGGACTTACAAAATAAAGGTGCCATAGCTCAGTTGGTAGAGCAAAGGACTGAAAATCCTTGTGTCGCTGGTTCGAATCCAGCTGGCACCACCAAAATCTGACAAGTAACAGATTCAAAACAAAATCTTGTAAAGGTGCCATAGCTCAGTTGGTAGAGCAAAGGACTGAAAATCCTTGTGTCGCTGGTTCGAATCCAGCTGGCACCACAAAAAAAGCCTTCGCAAATCGCGAAGGCTTTTTTTATTGAATATCAATATTTATCAAAAAACTGTTACAATCCCTTAATCTATCTGTTCAGTATACTTAAAAATCATTTTTTAGCTAAAATTATAACCCTAATTATCAGTAAGTTATATCCCGAAATTTCAGAAATTTGAAAATACCTTCTATTAGGTATTCTTTAAATCACTTTTACTCAATATATTAGGTTAGCAGAAATTGAAATTCTATCAATCGGATTTCGAGAAACCAAAAGCCAAAAACTATTAATCGAATCGGTGTCAGATTTTTCAAACTGTGTATAAATGTGGAAATTCAGTGTTCCCTACACAATTTCTTTATATAAGCCGTCCTGGCTATTGTTAAACAGAAAAAATGGCTAGATATTCCGCATCTAGCCATATTTTTATCTTTAATCGCAATCCCAAATTTATTCCTACAAATATCCCAGTAAGTAATAAATAATGATAAATACGACTATTGTACCAAAGCAACCAAGGCCCATTTTCTTAGCACCCCAGCCCGCAATTAATGCTCTAAAAAATTTATTCATACGTTTACTCCATATTGATTATCATCCCTATCAACAATAATCTGGAATAAATGTTTGACTATGTATATCCCGAATCGCTATTTCTTCCGCGAAATGTGCATGCAATGCTCGCCCATCTCCATGTAAGGTCCAAATCGCCTTCGGCTTTACCTTTTCAATAAAAAATAATATATCTCCCCAATCAACATGGTCAGATAGATATAAACTAATATCATTCTGCGCTTGCAGGCGTTCCCATCCCGACGCGAATACCTTCAACACATTTTTAGCCCTCCGGTAACTGTTAAAAGTCAATGGTGGTACCAAATAAACCTTGTTATCCCCCGCTTCCTTCATTGATTTCCTGTTATACAAATCATATTTCATTGGAAAATCAATAAACTGATCATATATCCGATGAATCGGCATGATTTGATAATGAAGTAAAACTTCTTTCTCAGGAAGGTGCTGATTTAATAATGCTGTAATCCTTTGTGCTTTTCCCAAGGCATAGCATCCCAATAAAATATTGCTTTTTACATCCAACTTCATGATTTCAGCAATAGGATCCGGATGTTTGGTATTTGGATTGGCGAACGTGGTTTCCGTAATCAAAACCTCGGCTTCCACAAATTTTATCGGCTCACAAGTCGAATCTTCTTGTAACTTATAATCTCCTGTATAAAGATACCTCACCCCTTTATAGATCATCAAGATCTGCGCACTACCCAAAATATGTCCCGCAGGGATAAAATAAATATCAACCCCATTTATTTGGAAAAACTCCGAAAAATCCTTCTTCTGATAGGATTCTATAGGTTGCTTAGGATATCGCAACTGCATGATTGCAGCAGTTCCCGCTGTACAAAAGATATTTTTATGTCCCGGAGATGCATGGTCTCCATGAGCATGTGACACCACAGCATGTTTAACTGGATATAATGGGTCAATATAGAAATCACCATAAGGACAATAATAGCCCTTATCCCTCTTCACTAAAAAATCTTCAATAATTTGCATTACTTATTCTTTGGAGCGATAAATTTCGCGTGCAGTTCCATGACCTGTTCTATCAAACTATGGCTATCATCATTATAGATAATAAAATCACATAGTTTTTCTTTCTCTTCCTCAGGCATCTGCTTGTTTATCCTTCTTTGAACTTCCTCTTGATCGACCTGATCTCGCTTCATCACCCGCTCTATGCGGATTGCTAAAGGAGAACTAACCAAAATGGTAAAATCCAAAGCCTTATAAGAGCCACTTTCAAAAAGCAGAGCTGCTTCTTTCACACTGTATGCAGAGGTTTGAGCCGCTGCCCAATCTTCGCCATCCTTGATTACTGCCGGATGAACTATGGCATTTAATTTCTTTAATTCTTCAGCATCAGAAAAAACACGTTTTCCAAGCCATTCCCGATTCAAGCTACCATCTTCATGATACACTTCCGAGCCAAAGGTTGAAATCAAGGATGCCCGAACTGCATCACTTTTCACCATGATATCCTTGGCTTCCTTGTCGGCATCATAAGTGGGAATCCCCAAAACCTTAAAGATTTTAGTAACAACGCTTTTGCCAACGCCTATTCCTCCGGTAATCCCTATTTTTAAACCCATGTTATCTTCTTACAAAAAAGTCCACATTTTGAGGCTCTATGTTCAAGACCTTCACATAGTCAGGCATCTTGGTAATAATAACCGGTAGACTCGAAACCTTATGTTCCTTCCAAGCGTCCAAATCAACCACTGCTTCAAAATCCCTGGAAGTATATTTGTTAAAATCCTTTACAGCAAGCAAAATCGTAGCTTTCACCTTACTTGGCAATACCCGTACTGAGGTATAACCTTTACTATTCTCAACCTTGATAGGTAGCTCAATAATTTTCTCTGTTATTTCCCCTACCGGCACGATTACCTCCGCAAAAGTCGGATAGATTGTAATATTTGTCCGTTGCTGTTTATTTAAATAAGCTACGGTCCGCACATCGGTATTCACATCCTTGCCTTTAATGGTATCTGTTTCGAGAAACTCAATACTTGCCACATCTTCCAAAGGTCCTGTAATGGTCACATACTCCGGATTTGTGCGAGTTGCTCCGATTACCCCATACTGCCTTTGGAAAGTAAGGTGCTCTACGGCTTTGACTGGCACTTTACGTTGGGTTTGTTTAGAAAAATCGAAATAAAGGGTATCTGGTGAAACCGCAACTACTTGTTTGTCGCTGGGAAACTGTCGGTTGATAAATCCGATTTGGTTTCCAAAAACAATAAAATTGCGAGACTTCAAACCAGAAAGATCCACTTGTATTTTGGCCGTATCGGGATGCAGGCGTTCCATGAACACCTTCCAGCCTGACATCTTTATTTTGACCGAAACCGTATCGGATTGCAAGGGGTGAAAAGCTTTATTTTCAGGCAAATTCACATAGCTCATGCTGGCCTTCTTGGTGAAGGTATAATCACTGGATATTGCAAACAAGGTCCAAGCTAAAAATGAAATGATGATACAACGTAGAAATATTGATAGTTTCCGACGTTGAACTTTGTTTATTCGCCTCAAAGCCATTCTACAAATGTAATATTTTGTAAGCAAAAATCACATTTTGACGATAGCATGAGCAATTGAGCTAAAAAACCGACTTACTTCTTAAAAAGATGCCGGTTTAAGCCATTTTATTATTTAAATATTCCGTAACTTTGCAGAATAATTGAAGGACGTTCAAATTCACTTTAATAATGATTCATTTCTTCGTGAACCCATTGAACACAGTTTATGCTGTTCAAACCCAAAATGATTTATCTACTGAAGATATTTTCAAACTAAACTGGCTTTTCGGCAACTCTAAAAAACTCGACGAACAAACGCTAAATGACTACTATGTAGGCCCTAGGGCTGCAATGGTAACTCCATGGAGCACAAACGCTGTCGAGATTACCCAAAACATGGGTATTACCGGTATTATCCGGATTGAAGAGTTCCAAAAAGTAGATGCTGATTTCAAGGATTTCGACCCTATGATTTCCCAAAAATTCAGCGCGCTGACTCAGGATATGTTTACTATTAACATCAGTCCAGAGCCAATCTTGGAAATTGATGATATCGAGGCTTACAATAAATCCGAAGGATTAGCATTGAGACCAGAGGAAGTAGATTATTTGAATAAACTAGCTGAAAAGATTGGTCGCAAACTAACAGATTCAGAGGTATTCGCTTTCTCACAAGCAAACTCGGAACACTGTCGTCACAAGATTTTCAATGGTACCTTTGTTATTGATGGTGAGGAACAACCTACCTCCCTTTTCAAATTAATCAAGAAAACATCCGAGACAAATCCTAATGATATTGTCTCTGCATATAAGGATAACGTTGCTTTTATAAAAGGACCTAAAGTAACGCAGTTTGCTCCTAAAACAGCAGATAAACCGGACTTTTATGAGGAGAAAGATTTCGACTCTGTTATTTCCTTAAAAGCTGAGACCCACAACTTCCCTACTACAGTAGAGCCATTCTCTGGCGCTGCTACAGGTTCTGGAGGTGAAATCCGTGACCGTCTTGCTGGTGGTCAAGGTGCTCTCCCTCTTGCTGGTACAGCAATCTATATGACAGCTTATTCACGCTTGTTGGATGACCGCCCTTGGGAAAAAGGAATGGAAGAAAGACCTTGGTTATACCAAACGCCAATGGATATCCTGATCAAAGCTTCTAACGGGGCTTCTGATTTTGGAAACAAGTTTGGTCAACCTTTGATTACGGGTTCTGTACTTACTTTCGAGCATGAAGAAGAAGGTCGTAAATTAGGTTATGACAAGGTAATCATGCAAGCAGGTGGTATTGGTTATGGCAAGTTAAGTCAAGCTAAAAAACATGAACCAGCTGCAGGAGATAAAATTGTTATCCTAGGTGGTGAAAACTACCGTATTGGTATGGGTGGTGCTGCAGTATCCTCAGCAGATACCGGTGCATTTGGCTCAGGTATCGAATTGAATGCGATTCAACGTTCCAACCCTGAAATGCAAAAACGTGCAGCTAACGCTATTCGTGCATTTGTTGAAAGCGATTTAAACCCTATCGTTTCTATCCATGACCATGGTGCTGGTGGACACTTAAATTGCCTTTCAGAACTAGTGGAAAATTCAGGTGGTTTGATCGACTTGGATAAACTTCCAGTGGGAGATCCTACCTTATCTGCTAAAGAAATTATTGGTAATGAATCCCAAGAACGTATGGGCTTGGTGATTGCAGAAGAAGATATCGAAAAATTGAAAACAGTTGCTGACCGCGAGCGTTCGCCGATGTACACTGTTGGTGATGTAACAGCGGATCATCGCTTCACTTTCGAATCTAAGAAAACAGGTGAAAAACCAATGGATTATGCCTTAGAGGATTTCTTTGGTTCTTCTCCAAAAACAATCATGAACGACAGTCAGGTTCAGCGCAAATATGCTGACCTTGAATATAATGTTAACGAGGTTCCTAATTACCTGAACCAAGTATTACAACTTGAATCTGTAGCTTCAAAAGATTGGTTAACCAATAAAGTTGACCGTTGTGTTGGTGGTCGTGTTGCAAAACAACAATGTACTGGTCCATTGCAATTGCCATTAAACAATGTTGGAGTAATGGCTTTGGATTACAAATCTAAAGAAGGTATTGCAACCACAGTTGGACACGCTCCATTGACTGCATTGGTTGACCCGGTTGCTGGATCTAGAAACGCAATCGGAGAGGCACTTTCCAACCTTGTCTTCGCTCCTATCTACAATGGCTTGAAAGGTGTATCCCTTTCGGCAAACTGGATGTGGGCTTGTAACAACGAAGGCGAAGATGCTCGATTGTACCAAGCCGTAAAAGGATGTTCTGATTTTGCTATTGAATTAGGTATCAATATCCCTACTGGAAAGGATTCCCTTTCCATGAAACAGAAATATCCGAATGGCGAAAATGTAATTGCCCCAGGAACAGTGATTATTTCTGCTGGTGGTAACTGTACAGATATCAATAAAGTAGTAGAGCCTGTGTTAAAGAAAAATGCTGGTTCCATCTATTATATCAATCTTTCACAAGATAACTTCAAACTTGGAGGTTCTACGTTCGCTCAGATTTTAAACAAAATCGGTTCGGATGTACCTACTATCCAAGATTCAGAGTATTTCAAGAAAGCATTCAATGCGGTTCAAGAATTGATCAATAATGGTCAGATAGCTGCTGGTCACGATATTGGTTCTGGAGGTTTGGTTACTTCCTTATTGGAATTATGTTTTGCAGATGTTGATCTAGCTGCTGAATACGATCTTTCTAGCCTGAATGAGGCTGATACGGTGAAAGCATTGTTCAATGAAAACATCGGATTGGTGCTACAAGCCAAAGAAGATGCTGCATTTGAGAAAGCATTTGCTGATGCAGGTATTGAAGCATTCAAAATTGGTAAAGCTATCAATGGTTCTTCAGTAAGCATCAAAAACAATACAGATACATTCACTTTCGATGTTGCTGAAACAAGAGATACATGGTTCAAAACATCGTATTTATTAGACCAAAAGCAATCGAAAAACGGAACTGCAGACGAGCGTTTCAAAAACTATAAGAATCAGCCTTTAAGATTTGATTTCCCTGCTCAATTTGATGGTAAGAAACCAGTAATTGACGGCAGCAAAGCACGTCCAAAGGCGGCAATCATTCGTGAAAAAGGTTCAAACTCAGAAAGAGAAATGGCCAATGCCATGTTCCTTGCAGGATTTGATGTAAAAGATGTCCATATGACCGACTTGATCTCAGGTCGTGAAACATTGGAGGACATTCAATTCATCGGTGCTGTGGGAGGTTTCTCTAACTCAGACGTGTTAGGTTCTGCAAAAGGTTGGGCAGGAGCTTTCCTATATAACGAAAAAGCAAAAACTGCGCTTGAAAACTTCTTCAAACGTCCTGATACCCTTTCAGTAGGTATCTGTAATGGATGTCAGTTGTTCATGGAATTGGAATTGATTAATCCTGAACATGAAGTACATGGTAAAATGTTGCATAATACTTCTCAGAAACACGAATCCAATTTCGTATCTGTAAAAATCCAAGAAAACAATTCCATCATGTTGTCTACCCTTGCAGGTTCAACTTTGGGAGTATGGATTTCTCATGGTGAAGGAAAATTCAACTTGCCTCAACAAGAAGATCAATACAATATCGTAGCGAAATATGCTTACGATCAATATCCACACAATCCAAATGGATCAGATTTCAATACGGCAATGATGAGTGACAAAACTGGTCGTCACTTAGTTACCATGCCACATATTGAACGTTCAGTTTTCCAATGGAACTGGGCAAACTATCCGGACGGACGCACAGACGAAGTTTCTCCTTGGATTGAAGCTTTCGTAAATGTACGTAAGTGGATTGAAAACCAAAGCAAATAAGTTGGAATAACGTAATAGTTAAGAAAAATCCCGATGCGATAAGCATTGGGATTTTTTTATTAACTTAAAATCTGAAGAAAAACCTATGAAAGCAAGAGATGAAAAATTAGAAGCCATTAAAGCCTGGATCACAAACAATGCTGATATCCGCACAGCCTTGTTGACAAGCTCTTTGGTCAACCCCTTAGCTCCTATTGATGATTTCTCAGACTTGGATATCGAACTTGTTTTCAACGATTCCATACCCTATTTAGAATCCAAGGATTGGATAAATCTCTTTGGAGATCCATTGAATATTTACGAAGAAGGAATTGAAGTCTTTGAAGGAAAACATGCTATGAAGATGGTGCAGTATTGGGATGGGGTAAAAATTGATTTTAAAATTTACAGCAAAGACCAATTTAAATCTGAAGTTTCAGCAACTGAATTACCTGAGGATTGGGATATTGGCTATGAGATCCTGATTGACAAGGATGGGCTTTGTAAAAGCCTACAACCAGCATCTCATCAAGTTAGCATCATAAAAAAACCAACTGAAGAAGAATTTCAGAAGCTAGTTGCAGATTTTTTCTGGGATGTGACCTATCTTCCTAAATGCCTGATTCGTGAAGACCTATTTTATCTCAAATTCATGCAGGAAAAAATCATTCGCGTAGAGTATTTTATCCCTATGATCGAATGGTACATAGCGAGCAAAAATCAATGGAAAGTAACGACCAATAAATACGGGCGATTATTCAAGAAGTATCTCAGTCCAGAAGAATGGCAAGAATTGGAGCAAACATTCGCAGGCTCTGATATTCAAGAAAATTGGACAGCCTGCAGCAAAATGATCGATCTATTTGACAAGATGGCTAGAGAAGTTTCCAAAAACCTAGGATACTCCTATGATCAAGGAAAAGCCAATTCAACAAAACAATTTTTCCATAGTTATCAAAAAGAATAGCCTAAAACCCAATTTCACTAAGTTTCATAGGAATAATCATAACCTGTAACCTTCCATTTACCATCTTTCATTTCAAGGTAGTAAACAACTCCTTGACCACACATATTTCCGCAATGGTAATACGTATTGATCAATGCTTTGTTCTTATCAGCAGTAAACAATGGTTTATTTTAGAATTTAAAAACTAAATCACTATCAAGAACATACCTCGCCGTATCAAATTCGACAACCGCATCTACCACCTTCGAGAATTCAACCCCAATCGGAGAATAAGTAGGAAATACCTTCTCCAAAAACTCATCCCCAGACATATAAACTGTGTGCCTTTTCTCCCTACATGCAATCATCAAAATAATAACTAATGCATAAACCCCTAACCTTTTCATAATCTTTACATTTTGTAAAGAAATAATGAAATTTCCCGCTCATGATTTCAACTATACCCCTTAAAAAACCCGTTCCATTATCCGATCACGCTTTCCCGCTCTCGTTTTCAAGTATAGCCCAAAAAACACCCCGTTCCATTATCCGATCACGTTTTCCCACTCACATTTTCAAGAAAAGTTTCAAAAAATAATCTTGGTCTCTCCTCTAATCCTCCAATCCTGGCCGCACTAGCGACGATTCAACCTCGACTCCTCCAAGTCAAGATTATGCTCCAATCCCCTCAAAATAGACTCATCATAATTCTTCTCACTCACCAAGGTATAGATTACATCTCTACGCACATTGATTAGGTCTTGCATAACCTGTTTATACAATCCTTTTTCATTAGCGATCTTGATTTTGGATTCACTGCTTAGATTGGTAGCAGTAGATTCAAGACTACGTTTTAAAGATAGATTAATAGCCTTTACCGTATTACTCTCTTCCAGTTCCTTCGCATATTTTGTTTTCAGCAATTTCATTTCCTCATTAACCAAACGGTATCTGATGGCTTCCACCTGAGCTTCTTCAGGAATTTCAGACGACTTACCATCCAAGTTCACCAATTTTATCAGCCATGGTAAGCTCAAACCCTGCACGACCAAGGTTATTAATATGACCACAAAGGTGATAAATAGAATCAGGTTACGATGCGGGAAATGCTGTCCACTAGAAACATAGATTGGAATAGCTAGTGCAGAGGCCAAGGATACTACCCCACGCATGCCGGCCCATCCTAAAATCAGAGGCATTTTCCAACCTGGGGAAGGTTCTTTCTTACGGACTCTTGGAAATAATCTTGGAAGATAATTGACGATATATATAAAGGCAATCCGAATCACGATGATTACCAAGGTAATAATCAAAGCAATTTCAATAGCCCAAGAAGTCGATACGCTTTCGATACCATCAATAATAATTGGCAGTTCCAATCCGATGAGGATAAAAACGAAGCCATTTAAGAGGAAACCTACTGTCTCCCAAACCTCACGAGTTTGGATTCTGGTATTATAGTCCATGTAATCTTTGGATCTATAGGAGAGAAATAATCCTCCGGACACTACTGCCAAAACACCGGACCATTCAAAATGCTCTGCCACGATATACATTATATAAGGAGCAATCAGCGTAATTGGCGTTGTGATACTAGATGCTTTCGCTATGTATTTCAAGAAAAAAAACAGGATGTTTGCGATGACAAGACCAACAAAGACCCCCATTATTGCCAAGGTGAAAAATCCAATCACCGCCTCTTGCATGGTAAAAGCTCCCGTCATGATTACCGCCAATGCCATTCGGAAAACCGTTAGGGATGCCGCGTCATTAACCAAGCTTTCTCCTTCTAAAAGGGTGATTCCACGTTTTGGCATATTCACACCTTTTAATACAGAGGTTGCTGCCACAGCATCTGGAGGTGAAATAATTCCGCCTAACAGAAAGCCTAAGGCTAGAGTAAATCCTGGTATTAAATTGACTGATAGATAAGCGATGGCAATGGATGTAACAAAAACTAACCCGAAGCCCATCGTTAAAATAGACCGCCGATTTCTCCAGAAGCTATTCCAGGAGGTATACCAAGCCGCTTCAAATAATAATGGCGGCAAGAAAACCAAAAAGACAACATCGGGGTTAATACTAAACACGGGTAAACCCGGAATTAATGATATCGCTAACCCACCGATTACCAGCAAGATAGGGTATGAAATCTTAAAACGCTGGGAAACGACAAATAACATGGACATGAAAAAGAATAGAATCATGACCAATAATATGTTGGATTCGATCATATTTGCTAATTAATAGATATCTTTGTGTACTGTAAAAATAATGGAAAAAATCTCAAAAAATCTACACCCGCGCAATAAGTTCAATCAGGAATATGACTTCAAGAAATTGATCAAACATGTACACCCATTGAAGAAACATCTTGTCGTATTACCTGACGGCCGTCAATCTCTGGACTTCCGGGATACAGAATCCGTGTTCTTATTAAATAAAGCGCTGTTAGAATCAGAGTTTAAAATTAAAAATTGGGATCTATTACCAGGTAGTCTGGTACCTTCCATTCCAGGAAGATTAAACTATATTAATTATTTAGCAGACCTGATCCAGCCAAAAAATCCAAAAGACATCAAGGTTCTTGATGTGGGAACTGGCTCCAGTATCATTTATCCTATTCTTGGTTTTCTAGAGTATCATTGGAACTTTGTGGCTTCGGATACCCATATCCAATCCATCCAACACGCGCATAAAATCTTAAATGACAACCCTTATCTAAAAAAGGGTATTAAGTTAAGAACTCAGGAAAACCCTGAACAGACCTTAAAAGGAATTATTCAACCCAATGAATATTTCGATGCCATTCTATGTAATCCCCCATTCTACAAATCTCGGGATGACTATAGACAAACGGTAATAAAGAAAAACCAAAAACTTCATCAAGAAGGAGAAAGTACAAAGACCAACTTTCAAGGCCTTTCCAACGAGCTTTGGTTTCCGGGTGGTGAAAAGAAATTTATTAGTAACATGATCTATGAAAGTATTGAACTAAGAGATCAAATCGGACTTTGTTCTGTTCTTGTTTCTAATAAAGACAATTTAAAACCATTAAAGGCAATTTTAGAGTACCATAAGATTGAAGATATCAAAGTTACCCAAATGCATCAGGGTAATAAGATTAACAGAATCTTGTCGTGGCGACTAAACAAATAAGGCAATACTAAACAACAAAACTTTTTAAATGTTACATTTTTCTATGTCTACTTTAACGTTAAAGCAGATATGGAGAGAAATTGCTATTTTTTTTAAAAAAATTTGCTAAAACGTTTTTTATTTATAAATTAGTCTACACCATTAATATAAACGTTTACTAACAGACACATTATGAAGCTTTTTACAACTTTTAATTCCAGCAATTTATTTTCCGGCTAGTTAAGGATTATTTTTTTTCTGTTTACCCAAACTAAACACATCTAACCAGTGTTGTTTTAGAAATCAATTACCCTAAACAAATAATTATGAGAAGAAAAAAATTGCGACCAATTTATGTAACCCGCTAAGGGAAAGCGCGAACTACTACATTTCATCCAGTATTTTTTATTTGAATTCTAGCGAAAGCTATTGGATTCAGATTTAAAAAAGTATCTACTATTTACTAACCTATAAACCGCACTGCGAATATGAGTGTATTATGGAAGTTTAAATCGTTATTGATTTTTATGTCTATGTCTGTGGGGCATGCACATTGTCATAACGTTGATTTTGCCAACCTATCGCTCCAGGATACGACCGAAACTGATTCGGTTCCACCCTTGGATACCTTGGCATTATTAAAGCCACTTTATGAATTGGACCTACCCAAATTCAACAACATTAGAAACATGAAAACCACGTCTTTAATCACTGCCAATAGTTTACAGCAGTATATTAAAGGTGAATTACCTGGGGTTTATGTCTCCGAATCAAACGGTGAACCCGGATCTAACATTCAAATGTTTGTTCGGGGAATTAGTAAACCTATCCTTACCAATAGGGATATTTACAATTCACAACCTTTGGTTGTTTTGGATGGAATCCCTTTGATCGGAGAACACCCATTTGCTTTTGATGTCCAAAACTATGATGTCGAAAGAATTGGGACCGAGAATAACCTCCTTGCCAATTTTGATATCGACAATATCGAAAGTATTAAGGTCTTGAAAGACCTTTCGGCTGTTGCAACCTACGGCCCTTTGGCAGCAAATGGGGTGATTGAAATCACCTCCAGAAAAGCAGCCGGCGATGGCAATAAACGGATAACCGTTAATAGTTACATAGGAATGTCTCAACGTCCTACGGTAACTACCATCAATGGTGCCTATGAAAATGCCTTCAGAAAACAATTCTATGATCTATATACCAGTAATGGAAAGTTTAATCAGGATGATGTGTATCCAATTTATTTAAGTGACTCCTTAAATAATGATTATTACGGTCCTTCAAACTGGTCCGACAGCTATTACTCCAATGGGTTAAACCATGGTGTCAATGCCAATATATCAGGAGGTCAGCCAAGAGCAACTTTCCAGTTCTCACTTGGAAATGTAAAAACCTCAGGTGTAGCGGACGATACCAAGATGGATAAATACAATGCGCGGTTCTTCCTGAATTTAAGACCATTTAAATGGTTGAATTTTGAAACCCTTTTCAATGCTTCACGGGTCAATCGCGATAGAAATAGAAACTTACGAAATCGATTTGCCATGATGGGTTACCTTCCTGACTTAGGCGCTCCTTTAGCCCCAAACAAGGAAGTCTATGACCTTTACTTAGAAGAGTTCGATAAGAGTTTCGATAAGAACTTCAACAATATTCTTGAAGGATTTTTCCGTTTTCAAATCAATGCTGGACCAATTAAGTTGAGTAGTAAATTCGGAGTCGACTATAATGAAGGCTATCGTGACCTCTTCTACCCTAGTACAATTTTGGAAAACAGCAATTTCGCTTCCAATTATTATGGATACAACCAACGATTATTGGTAGATAATAAATTGTCTTACGATATTGAAAACGATGTCAATTACTTCTATTTTGAAGTTGGAAACTCTTTGATCTGGGATACTTATAAATACAATTATGCTTATGCTTACAAGGGAGTTAATGATTTTATCAAATTGAATCTATTGGAATCAGATCCAAATAATGGAAATTACCTGAATCCAACCGCTTTCCCTAGACAACTTGTGTATAAATTCTTGGATAGAACTAAGCATAACATGGTTAATTTCTATGGAAAAGCTTCTTATACCTATAATAAATCTTATACTGCAGCCTTGACCATGCGCTATGATGGATCATCAAATGCGCAACCAACTACGCGTTGGTTCTTCTCTCCGATTTTAGCCTTGGGTTGGGATGCCAAAAATGATCTTGCTCAGGATAACGATGCAATCAGCATGTTGAATATCCGTGCGAGCGTTGGCCGTATTGGTCATTATAATCTATATGACAACTATTCACAAGGTCCTAGCTACACTGCTGAAATTGGTTATACCGGAAATAGAATCGTTCCTGGCTATAATGCGATTGCAGCACTTGTTCGTCCTTATAATGTAGGTTGGGTAGGTTATGACTTACCATGGTCCTACTCAGATAATATCAATTTAGGATTTGACCTGGGTTTTGACAAACGTAACATTCAGATTTCATTGGATGCCTATGTTCGGGACACCAAGGATCAATTGATCATGCTTCCAGGTAAAAAAGATTACGGCTATGCCTATCAGTATGAAGCTGGAATGGATGTTCGCAACATGGGAATCGATCTTTCGGCATCAGGAAATGTTGTGCAAAATGACAAAGTTTCTTGGAACACCGGAATCGTATTAGGAGTAAACAACAATAAATTATTAGCCTTGCCAAACGGACTTGATCAGGTTGAAGTCAATGACCGCTTATTAAAAGTTGGTGAAAGAATAGATGCTTTCTGGTTATATCAGAATAATGGCATGTACCAAACTGATGATCAGGTACCAGTAGCCAATGGTCAGAAAATGACCTACAATGGAATCATCTTAAAAGCAGGTGATCCAATCTGGTCTGACACCAATGCTGATAATCAAATTACTAAAGAAGATAAAGTTCTTCAGGGGAATATCCTTCCTAAACTAAGTGGTTCATGGAATAACATGGTTACCTATAAGAACTTTGACTTGAACTTAAACTTCTACTTTAGCCTAGGTAGAAAAATCGTAAATCAAGAAATGTCAAACCGCTTCAATTTCATCGAAAATGAAAATGCAAGCAGTATTAATTCAATCAAGGAGATTACTTATTGGGAAAAGAGAGGCGATTATAGCCTTTACCCTCTTTACAATCCATGGTCTTCTGTAACTCCATTCCAAACCAATCAATCCTTATTTCTGGAAGATGGCTCTTTCCTAAAACTGAGAACAGTGACGCTAGGATATAACTTCAAGGATATCGTAGGAAATAGTTTAGGCAAGAATGGAGATTTATATGTGTACTTATCTGCTAACAATTTATTTACTGTAAGCAAATATTCAGGTAGGGATCCGGAGTTAGTGAATTATTTGGGTTATGACCAAGGCTATTCACTTCCAATCCCTAGAACATTTGCTTTAGGATTTAAACTTAAACTGTAACCGATCATGAAAAGAATATTAATCATTTTAATCGTATTGAGTCAAGTTTTTGTGTCCTGCAAAAAAATGCTGGATATCAACTCTACTCGATTGGTTTCAGAAGAAAATATGTGGCGTTCTTTGGAGGATTCCAGAGGTGCCTTGATGGGAATTTATGGCTTGACCAAAGCAGCGCTCAATGATAACAACGCTCATTGGTTGTATGGTGATGTTCGTTCTGGTGAATTCACTATTCCTATTCGTCAAGATTTAAAATCTATTGCTAAAAATGACCTGAATGCATCTTTCGGTGCAATGAACGACTTGAAAAGCTGGAGACGATGGTATGCAATCATCAATTCTGCAAATATTTTCCTTGAGCGTATTCAGGAAGTAAAGGATCAAGATGAACGTTATACCAATAATAACATGCAGGTCGATGTGGCTCAAGCTCGTTTCCTACGTGCTTTCGCTTATTTCTATATGGTTAGACTTTGGGGAGATGTGCCTTTGATCGTTTCTTCTAAAGAAGGCTCATTTACCGATCAACCTCGTGAAGATCAAAGTAAAGTATTAGCTTTCGTAGAACAGGAATTGATCGCCGCTGCTGCAGATCTACCTTTTGTATATAGCGCTGGTGATGAACAACAGCAAGGGAATTATTATAATGAAGCAAATGCCAGATGGCGTGGTGCTTTAGCCCGTAAAACAACTGCTTATGCAATTCTTGCACATGTAGCTGCTTGGCAAAGTAATTATCCAGATGCTGCAGCTTACGCTAAATTCGTAATCGACAACCAACAAAAAGGTAGCTTATCCTTACTTTCTACTGCTGACCTTACTAATCCAAATGGCTTCTTCAATGATAAGAACTCTAATCAGTTATTAGGATTTGGACATATTTACAATCATGTGGAAGGTTCATTTACTGGACACATCGAGGAACTTACTTTAGCAGCACCAGTTGTTAACAAAAGTATCCCGGATATGTATATGACAAAGGACAAAATCCTTTCGATTTTCAACGAATCTACCGACGAACGCTTTTCTGCTGATACCCTTGGTAATGCAGTAACGGAAGTTTATTTCAGAAATTTCAATGGACAGTATCCAATTTTCAGCAAGATCAAAGTTATTATGGGTGGAACGACAGATCCTACCTTCAGGTTTTATGGAAGTGCGACTATCATCACTCGATTAGAAGACATGTACCTTCTTCGTGCTGAAGCATTAGCGGTAATTGGTGAACAAGCCGGAGCAATCGAGCTTCTAAATACGATTCGCGAAAGAAGAGGATTGAATAATTATTCCGCGGCTAGAAATGGAGAATTGATCGATGCAATCTTCCAGGAAAGAAACCGCGAATTAATGGGTGAAGGTCATCGATGGTATGATATGGTCCGACAATATAAAATCTTGAATGATAATTCTGACCTCAGCAAACTTATCCGAGAGAAAGGAATTTATTGGCCATTGTCTAATGATGTCCTATCCCAGAACAAATTATTAACCCAAAATGAATATTGGAAATAAACCGTATAACCATGAAAGTCAAACATTTATTTTTTAGTGTACTCTCTTTGATTTTGGTTAGCGGATGCGCCAAAGATAAAGGGTATTATAATGAAGTCGTAAAAAAGGTTACATATGATGGTACTGTATTGGAGTATCTTCAAAGTAAACCTGGTGTATTTGACTCATTATTACAGGTATTAAACCGTACCAAAATGAACACGGTCCTAAGTGGCAATGATAAAATCACCTTCTTTGCCCCTACTAATCAAAGTTTTCAATTAGCCATTGAAAACCTGAATAATACGCGTAAAGAATCTGATAAACCTCTGGAATATCTAGCTAATGTGGATCTAAAGCATTTAGATACCATGATGGCTCAATATATTATCAAAGGGCTATTTCCCGCAGATTCCATGAAATTAAAAGATGGAATCCAATTACAGGATTATAAATACAAAAGAGTGATGAATGCTAAATTAAAAACAGCAACGTCTTCAGGCTTTGAAGATGGAGGCCCTAAAGTAATTGAGTATTCAGACACAAAAAACAGTCAATTTACCAGAAACTGGGTTACTGCAACTACAGCATCCATTAATATCGAGGCAAAGAACGGAATGATTCATGTCATTTCCTCAAACCACGTATTTGGGTTTAATGACTTCGTAACGCGATTGACATATATTCCACCTCCACCAAACTTATTTGTAACTGTAGGTGGTAAATTCTCGGTATCCCGCGAAACCGGTGGCGGTCCGGACGCTGTTGAAGCCTCCAAATATGTATTTGATGGCAACAGAGAAACAAAATTCTTCCTGAATAGCTTCGGTGGGGTTTGGATGCAGGTAGAATTGAATGAAGCTACTGCGGCAAATGCCTATACCCTAACCTCAGCGAATGATATTCCAAATCGTGACCCTATGGACTGGACCCTACAAGCATCTCAAGATGGTAGTAACTGGGTAACTTTAGACTCTAAGTCTGGTGAAGAATTTACTTCTAGATTCCAACAACGCGTATTCTGGATCAACAATACCACAGCATATAAATTCTATAGGCTGAATGTTCAGAAGAATCGCTCTGGAGGAGATTTCCAACTTGCAGATTGGAGTGTGAACAAAGGAACTGTAAACTAATTAATGGACCTGAAAAGACTAATTATGAAAATCTCGAATAAAATCCGAATATTCTGCGTCTTTGTTGGAAGCTTTGGCATATTTTCCGCATGCTCTGACATGTATGGCCTCCCAGAAGACAGAGACTTTATCAGTGAAAATGTAAATTACTTAATAAAGGTTCTTGAACCTACATTAGGACGAACCTCGGTATTTACCTCCTTAGTGGAGGACAACTCTACCCTACCTATGACCTTTGAAATTGTCAATGCAAGGTATGGTGATGGACGTCCTGTAACCGATATATTTACTAAAGCTCAAACCTACGAATGGATTCAGGAATATGATGGTTTGGAAAAATCATTAGCAGAAATTGAAGCCAAAAGAAGACTTGTTGAAAAACCGATATTTGAAGTTGACAGCAATGGTCGTTTTATACTGTGGGCTTCAGCAACCAATGCCATCTTGAAACCAAGACCTGTGGATACGGTTATAAAAACTCAGGATATCCGCTTTTTTGACCTGAAAGTTAAAAACTCCGGTGGAACCCAGATAATCAAGGATTTCCAACTTATTCCTTGGCGTGAAATCCCTTATTATCCTTCCACGGATATTAATCCATATACAGGTGGCAAAGCTCCCGATCCCCAAAGACCGAAAGATACCACCAGACAGGATTATATTATCCCGAGTTACTTGAGTAACGTTGTTGGTGAAAGAACCCAATTGAATTTGGTAAATAATAACATCCAAAAAGATGTGGTGGTTTATATTCGTCCATTTACAGGTGGTAAAGGAAATAGCTTACGCTTCAAATTTATGGGAGCAGATGGTAAGTTCATCAATCCTAAAAAATTCAATGAAACCAAATGGGATATGTTGGTACATGGATTCAATAAGGTAGAAAATCCAGAGTATATCCAATATGATGTGGCCTATCCGATTCCATTAACCAATTATAAAACCGATTACGCCAATGGCGGAACGGCCAATGTCAACTTTGCTTATTCCAGAATTGGTTTCGGTGGTGGCAGAACTATAGGGTCATTTGGTCTGAATTTCCGGATTTATAAAAAAGGAGACTGGGAAATTGTATTCCATTTCCGCAATGAGAACCCAAAATTTGAGGATGAATAAACTTAAGCCTTATGAAATTTCAAAAACTAATTATACTAATCTTAAGCATTTTTACCCTTCAAATTGCTTATGCCCAGAATCAAGCTATTCGTGGGCGTGTAGTTGACGAGTCCAATAATGGAATCGCTGGGGCAACTATTTTAAATGCTGCAACTAATCGTGCTATTACCGCATCCTCTGACAACGGTAGTTTCGCATTAAGCGTACCTGCCAATACCACCTTAGTCTTTAAGGCGGTAGGTTTTAACCAGAGAAGAGTAACCGTAAAGGCAAATCAGACTACTTTAACCGTTCAATTGAGCTCAACTGAAGATCAAGTGGAAGAAGTGGTTGTCCGTGGATATGTAGCTCGTAAAAAAGAAACCAGTACCGGTGCATCTGCCTCATTGGGTCAAAAAGATATCCGTGACGTACCTGCAGCCAACCTTGAGCAATTAATGCAAGGAAAAGTACCGGGACTTAACGTGCAAGTAAATACAGGTGCTCCTGGTTTTAGAGGGTCAACCCAAATCCGTGGTCTTTCAACCCTTTCCACAACCGGGTCGGGTAGCGAGTCTATCTTAATGCCTACCTCTCCCCTGTATGTGATTGATGGGGTGCCTATGGATGCCGATAGAGCGTCAGAATTTGGTCTTCAACAACAAGGTCCAGGTATTTCTCCTTTATCATTGATTCCACCTGAAGATGTGGAAAGCATCGAAATCTTAAAAGATGCCCAAGCAACTTCCTTATATGGATCCCAAGGTGCCTATGGGGTAATCATTATTACGACCAAACGTGGTAATTCGCCAGTTCCTCGAATTAATTATACCCAAAGTACATTTATGAAGACTCCTCCTAAATTAAGAGAAACATTGGGAGGAAATCTGGAACGCCAATTAAAGATGTGGCAAATTATCAATAATGCAATAACGCAAGGGGAATTGGATAAGATTATGGAAACACCAATGCTTGCAGATAGTTTGAATGCATTTTACAATAACTCCACAAACTGGCAAGCGCTCTATTATCAAAATACATTCAACCAAAATCATAACGTAAGTTTAGATGGTGGAAATGAAGTCCTTTCCTATAAAGCCAATATTGGATATTATGGTGAAACTGGGGTTATTAAAAACACAGGATTCAACAGGTATTCATCCAACTTAAGAATGGATTACAGACCTAATAAAAGATTTGATTTTACAGGTCAGGTATTTGCTCAGTTAGGTAAGCAAAATAAAGGTGATGGTACAGGGATCTTACAAACGGGAGTTTCAACCGGTGGTATGAACTCAACCTTATTACCGCCACCAGGATTCTTCTCAGCAGATGCAGGTTATATTTCTGCGATTCGGACCAAGAACGATAACAGCTCCAAGTTGATCCGTCCGTATGTGGAAGGAAAATTCGAAGTATTCCCGGGATTAAGAATTCAGTCCGCCATGAGTTATGAGTTTGCTTCTAATAACGAAGACAAATTTACTCCAGCCGCTGCTGCTGGCCAATTCTCAGAAGTCTACTCTTTTGCTGGACGGGAATCGAACTTATATAATAGAAATATCATAAACTACACAAAGGATATCAATGAAGATCATAATATCTTTATTAACCTATTCAATGAGGTAAGACATAACCAACGTCAGAACACCATTACAAAACAAGCAAGAACTCCAAATGATCAGTTTGAAGGGCCTCTTGGCTATGATGGTTATTTCTCCAGAGGTGGTGGTGTATTATCCAATTTCAGAAATGAAAAAGCATTATCCTTTGCATTAGCTACCTCGTACAGTTATAAATCCCGTTATATTGTGGATTTATCCTATCGTATTGATGGTTCTTCCGCAAATGGTTTTGAAAATCTTTACACTAAAAATCCAGCAGTTGGTTTCCGTTGGAATGCGCATCATGAAGAATGGATTAAATCGATTCCTTGGATCAATTTGGCATCTTTACGTTTTACTTGGGGGGTCAATGTAATGCCTACGAGTACCTTGGAGCGTATCTATGGACGATATGATATTTCAGGTCTCTATAACCAAACGCAAGGTATTGGTATTAACTATTCCTTTATCCCGAATCCAAGCTTGAAACCTACGACCTCCATGCAGTATAATGCTGGTTTGGACTTGAACTTGTTCAATAATAAAGTAGATCTAGTCTATGACACCTATTACAAAAAGGTGGATAATCTGCTATTTGAATCCTTCTTAACGAATTCAACCGGATTTGATAAGTTATATTCCAATGATGCCGGGGTAGCCAATTATGGTCATGAGCTTGCCATCAATGTTCGTCCTTTATCTGCATCGAGCCCATTTAGCTGGACATTCTCCTTGAATGGAGCTTATAACCGAGATGTATTATTATTACTTCCGGACAACTTCCGTGGTCAATATATCAAATGGGATGGGAATGCTGATAGATTGCATATGGTAAATCGTGTTGGAACCTCTGCCCTTTCGAATTATTTATTACAAAACGTAGGGGTTTATGCGACTGATGCAGATGTGCCAATCGATCCAGCTACTGGATTGAGATACCGCACTGCAGATGGTACCTTCTTCCAAGCCGGAGATCCAATTTTCGTGGATAGAAATGGAGATTATATTTTAGATAATCGCGATTATACACGTGCAGGTAATACTCAACCGCTTTGGACTGGTGGTATGCAAAACACCTTGAATTATAAAAATTTCCAATTTTCGGTTTATGCCTCCTATACGGCTAAAAGAACAATCCTAAATTATGCTCGTGCGCAACGCATGGATCTATTTAGAGATCCTTTTGGTTCGCAAGCGATTGTGCCGATCGAAAACATTAGTATTTGGATGAAAGATGGGGATATTGCAAAATACCCTTATCCTTATGATTTCTCGAGAAATAACAGTGTACAGCCGTTCCGCTATGACCAAACTCTTTGGGAAGAAAACGGAAGTTACTTTAAGATCAACAATATTATCGTGGCTTACGTATTCGACATGGACTTCTTAAGAAGATACCGCTTAGATAGATTCCGTATTTACGCATCAATGGATAACGTTTACACCTTTTCAAGTTATTCAGGTCCAAACCCTGAGAACGTGACGAGTCTAGGACGCGATGCATCCAATGGATACCCAGTACCGAGAACATATACCTTAGGTTTCAATATTTCATTCTAAAAATTATGAAAAACTTGATAAAAAATAAATTAGCAGTAATTGGTCTAGGTATAGCTCTTGGATTCAGCTCTTCTGGTTGTAAGAATTACTTGACCGTAGAACCAATTGACCGTCTAACAGGAAATAACTATTACTTGTCGCAAAAGGATGTCGAGTCCAATTTTGCATTTATGTATGCCAAATTCTTCGAGAAAATCAATGAAACCTGGGTAATGGGCGCAATTGGTGAAGCCCGTTCAGGTGAGATATTTGTATCTGAAGGCGCCAATAGTTACAGTCAACGGAAGGTAATTGAAGTATTAGGTAAGAACCAATTGCCAGCAGCAATGTACTCTTCCCAATTTGATTGGTATAAATTACATGTGATTTCAAATTGGACAAAATATTACCAGGTTATACAAAGTGCAAATATCCTGATCGGAAAACTAGAGGAAGGAATCCCTGGGGTTACAGGCTCAGACCAAGCTAGATATATTGCGGAAGCAAAATTCTTGCGTTGTTTCACCTACTTCTGGATGGTACGCCTATTTGGGGATGTCCCATACTACACCGATCCTTATCATACCGAACCTTTAGCTCGTGAAAACATGGTTTCGGTATTAAATAAGTGTATTGCCGAATTAACTCCGCAAAAAGATTTAATGCCATGGTCATTAAATGATCCAGGTTTAAGAGGCGCTAGACCTGCAAAAGGGGCGATTATAGCCTTATTGATGCATATGAATATGTGGAATTCAAGCTTTGACCCAGGTAATAAAAATAAATACCTTAATGAAGCAGCAAATTTGGGCAAACAGTTGATCGACAGTAAGCAACATAAACTTATTGCTCCTTTTACGGACCAAAACTGGGCGGTTGTAACCAAAGGTAGAAGTGAGGAGTCTCTTTTTGAATTCTACAAAAGTATTAACTATGGTGATTTTGTTGAACCCTTAGCACCATTTTGGGATCACTTTCTTCGTTGGCCATATAAATTCCCGAGATACACGAATCAGTTAAGTCACTGTTTCTTTATCTCTACCTATATGAATCAAATTTTCCCTGAAGGCGATGCTGATAAACGTAGGGAAATGTGGTTTGAAGATATTACTTCGGATAATGGCCGTTTCGTCCTTCGTAAATTTGGTACAAACGTTTATGCCTCAGGTAATGAGGACAAAAACCCGGACAATACTTTTAGTATCTTCCGATATGCGGATGCCATTCTATTATATGCGGAGGCATGTGCTGAATTAGGTAAAAATAACGAGGCTATTGCTGCCGTGAATATGGTCCGTGATAGAGCCCAAGCTACCCGATATAGTGGAGGTGGCGGTGGGGCCCTGAAAGACTTTATTTTCCTAGAAAGAGAAAGAGAATTAATCGGAGAAGGTCATCGTTATTTTGATTTGATTCGGACCAGAAGATTAATGAGTGCAGAATGGACCATGAGTCCATTAACACTTGACCAATACAACCGTGGAGGTTGGACCTGGCCAATTGATCCTTCGGCCATGAACAATAACCCGAATATGAAACTGAATGAATACTGGACAACAATTGGACGTTAATTATGAAAAGATTATTTAAACCTCAATACATTGCACTGTTCTTTTTTGGAATCCTATTCCTGAGTGCGTGCAGTAAAGATGATTATTATGAAGATGGAGGCTTAGCGAAGGCAGAGTTCGATGGTAGTATCATACAATATCTGGAAACAAAACCTGTTCTTTTTGACACCATTGTCGAAATCATCAAATTAGCCGGACTTGAAAAAGATTTTCAGGAAAAAGAATTTACCTTCTTTGCCCCTGCTGATCCAGATATTAAAGGTTTAGTCCGAAACCAACTTAATCCAACCTTATTTTCGAATGGATTGGATACCATAAAAACCTTGGCCGATGTGGATGGGGAAATTTGGAGAAAATACCTCTTGAGACATATGTTCAATGGTAAAAATAAATTGGCGGATTATCCTCAAATCGATGTGGACTTATTGAGTACTTATCCTGGGCAAAACTATATCTCCTTGGAAGGTTCTGTGTGCAACATTGGAGTGGTATTTAACGATATCGTTCAGATGAATGGGTCCACAGTGGTTTCAAGATTGAAATATAAAGGTTACAGGCAGTTGCAATTATCCTATATTCAAAATGAATCAAATCCAACTGCTTTCCTTTCCTACCCGGTTTCAACTTCGGATATACAACCAAAAAATGGTGTAATTCATGTACTTGATTATACGAAGGCTTATTTCGGATTGGATATACTTTCAATGGATTTTATATCAGATGTTGTTCAAAGTAAACGCTAAAATTATGATAAAGAAATTAATATATTATATGCTTTCAATCAGCTTCTTTGGATTATTCTCATGTTCCAAAGATGTTGAATTCCATTCTGACCCTTATCAACAAGGAAAAGAACCTTTGGGAATTGTTATTGAAAGTACACAGAAACCTGCTCCGGAAACTGGTGGACCAGGTACCCTGGTAAAATTTAAGGTCACTGGATTGACAAACTATAAGGAGAAAGCAATTTTCACCTTCAATGGTCAAAAAGCAGAAATAGTTTCTATTACCGATGGAGAAATTACGGTTAAAGTTCCTGAATTCGCAAGTACAGGAAAAACAACCATTCTGATAGATGACATTGTCTTCTATGGTCCGAACTTCACTGTTCTTGGCAAGGTTCAATTAGACCCTACTTGGCAAGCGAAATATGGTGTTTCTGGTGGTAGTAGCTATATTGCTGATATGCTAACAACCATTGAGGACAAAAGAGTCTTGGTGGGCGATTTCTCGAATTATGAAAACAAAGGTAATATCAAACCAAATAATCGTATTGTTAGAACCTTTAGAAATGGAGAATATGACGCAAGTTTTAGAGTCGGAAATGGATCTAATGGATCGTTAAATTCTATTATTCAAATTCAGAATGCTTATTATATTGCTGGTAATTTTTCTGGTTTCGACCAAAGGACCGACAATATCTCCAATCTAACCAGGATTAATTTAAACGGTCAGATCGATACGATGGAAGTTAAACCATTTAGACCTCCGCATTTACCGGATACCCTAAAATACTATCCTAAATTCAATGGTGGCTTCAACCAAGCTGTTTTCAGAATTTTCCAACATAGAGGAAAAATATTAGCTGTCGGAGATTTCAGATTCCATATTCACCGGATTTATGGTAAACCAAATTATATGGAAACACGTGACTCTGTTATTTTGGACAGTACCGAGATTCGTTCTGTGGCGCTTTTGAATCTGGATGGAACCCTGGATAAAACCTTTAGGTTCTCTGGAAATAAAGCCTTGTCTGGGGCAAATGGATTTGTCAATGCATACTACCATGAAACAGGTGCCTTAAAGGGTAAAACAGTAGTTTATGGTAAATTCAGCAACTTTGATGGGCAAGCCGCAGGGAATATTGTCCGTCTGAATGAAGATGGAACCGTAGATAAAACATTTAATATCGGTACAGGTGCAAACTTCACTGTTAGTAATGTAACCTATAATGATAAAACAGGCAAATATGTCTTAACAGGTGGCTTTAAAATGTTTAATAACGTGAACTCTCCGTATTTAATCCTTTTGAATTCCAATGGGTCTATTGATAATACTTTTAAAGTAAAAAGTTTTGGAACGGGCAGTGCCGGTTATGCCAAACAATTGGATGATGGCTTAATCGTTGTTTCCGGAGGCTTTAAAGAGTACAATGGAATTGCAAGATCTGGATTTATGATTTTGGACAATAAAGGAGACCTTGTAAAAGGCATGAACAATTCAGGTTTGGTGCAAGGTTATATTAGTAAAGTTATTGAAACAAAATCTGATGATGGTAAAAGAGCCTTATTGTTATTGGGTGGCTTCTCGAAATTTGACAATGTCGATGCCCGTGGTATAACAAGAATTACAATTGAATAAACTCCTAATTATGAAGAAACGTATTTTAAACTCCATATCAGCATTCATGCTGATGATTCTGGGCCTTACTACTATTACTTCCTGTCAGGAGGAATTTTCTAAGGTGATCCCAGAAAATAATAATGATTCCATAGATGTTATCTATGGAACTCCAAAAGTATTATTATTGATTGTGGATGGAGCTCGCGGGGAATCCGTTCGAACTTCCAATATTCCCAATATCAATGCACTTATTCCCCATTCTATCTATTCATGGGTATCGCTAAGTGAAGAAAATGCCGCTGGAATTTATTCCAATTGGTCAAATTTGTTCACCGGTGTTAACTTTAGCAAGCATGGAGTCAGGGATAATACTATTGAAAACAATAAATTCGATGCCTATCCCCTATTGGCACAACGCATTAAGGATGCAACAAATGACTCCATAAAAATGAGTACCATAAGTTCGAATGCAACATTCCTTAAATATTTTGGTGCTAATACCAAGGCTCAAACTGCTCAAAATGATGATGATGTAACAACTAAAGTGATCAACGACCTGAAAGATGAAAAGTTATCACTTATTACAGGACATTTCTCCGCTGTTGATGCTGCTGGTAAATCTGCAGGGTATGATGTTTCAAAGCCTGCCTATAAAGCTGCTATCGAGAAGTTTGATGCTCAGGTTGGGCAAATGATCAAAGCTTTGGAAGCTCGACCTAGTTATGCAAAGGAAAACTGGATGGTCGTAATTACCTCCAGTCAAGGTGGAGAATATGAAATCCCTCCTGCGCAAAATGATAATACCATTTTTAGTAATGCTGCTGTAAATACTTTTACAGTAATTTACTCCCCTAAATTCAGCACCAAATTTGTGGGTAAACCATTTATTGGAAATAAATTTATCGGGGATTTCATGCGCTTTAATGCCGAAAACTATGCCCAATTGGATTCTGGTGATAACAGCATCTTCAATCTGGACAATAAGGATTTCACCATTGAGCTAAAAATCAAAAAGAATAAAGGACGCGACAACAACTACGCCTTTTGGTATCCATCCATTATCGGAAAAAGACAACATTGGCAAGGTGGTTGGGGTGAAGATCCATCTGGTATCGGTTGGGTAATCCACCTTTCTGGTGAATCATGGATTTTCAATGCGCGTGGAGATAAAGGTACCGGGGAAGTGAAAGCAGATAAAAACTTGAACCGTGGTACTTGGAACTCAATTGCAGTAACCGGTCAAACCGTAGATGGTAAGAGAACGGTAAGATTATACACCAATGGGGAATTATCAAAAGAAGCGGAAATTACTGGCTGGGGATCCATCACTTCAGAAGCTAAATTAAGAATCGGATTCCTAGAAACACGTGAAGGATGGCGTTCTGATGCTTACCTAGCGGATGTTAAAATTTGGAAAGAAGCTCTCTCACCTCAAACCATTAAACAGTATAGCTGTGAAGTCGGAGTAGAATCAAACCACCCGAATATTAACTTCCTAGCTGGTTATTGGCCAATGAACTCCACCGATGGTTCTGTCCTTTTGGATGAAGGCCCATTTGGTTCACATATGAAAACTCACGGAAATTATCCAATCACTAATTTGAATGATTTCATCTGTGCACCGTCTGCAGAAACCCTGAGTGCTTTGGTTCCTAGAAACATTGATGTTGCTACCCAAATCATTAGCTGGTTAAAAGTTCCAAGACAGTTGAGCTGGGGATTAGATGGTCGAGTGTGGATTGATAAATAAACCTTTAGATTATGAAAACCATGTTGAAATTATTCAAAAATATATTCCTACCTATCCTACTCTTCTCCATTATTTGGGGTTGTAAGGATACGGCATTGGAAGATTTCGCCATCAAACCAGGCTCCTCGACCACGGTTGGGTCTGGGGATATTGCTGGGGGAATCACCAAGACCAATGAGCAAATCACAGTTCCTGTGAGTATTAAGCTAAGTACTCCTGCTTCAAAAGCATTTGAAGTTAATTTGGCAGTCAATCAAAAAGCCGCTGCTGATCATATTAAATCCAAAAACTTGGGCAGTAATTATGTCGCTATCAGAGCAGAGTCTATTTTCCTGCCAAACAGTACCAAGGTAAATTTTGGAGCTGACTCTACAGTATTCAGTTTAACCATAACACGCACCGAAGTTGAAAAATACTTCGGAAAGAATATTGTAATTGGTTACAGCATTACAAATGCGGGAAAAGGAAATAACATTGATAAAAACAATGCGATCGGCGTATTGATCTTAAAGGTAAATGATTTAATAACCCAATCTGATATTCACTTTCTTTCCTTAACGAATGGTGCTGGAGAAGTTTTGGTTGCGAAGAACCAAATGAACTATGAAAGTTCATCTTCGGGATTGACGATCCCTATTGGAGTCAGCTTGGCGAGTTTCCCGGGATCTGCATTTTCAGTGGATATTGGGACCTCAACAGATACGATTGCCCAATTAATCAAAGCCGGGACGCTTCCTGCAAACACCATTGGTTTAAATCCAGACCAATATACAATCGCTTCAAAAGTACAGTTTCCAAGTAATGCAAAAAATGCAGGACTTGAATTGACAGTACCTTGGTCGGTTATCAGTGCAAATCTGGATAAAAAATTAGCTGTCATGGTGGAGTTAACTTCCTCTACCCTACATGTAATTAACCCAGAGAAAAGCTATGGTATCTTTTTGATTGATTCTGAAAATGTGGTAGAAGTCGATGTTACCAATGATGGCGTCTACAGTTATAGCCGTGATAATGGTAACCAAAATGAAAATGCATTAAAACTGATCGACAACAATTATGATTCTAAATTCTTATTGTTTGACTTCGTTGATTTGGAATTAAAGCTAGTTTATACGGAAGCTCAGAAAATTGGTGCTTACACCTTTACATCAGGTAATGATGCTCAAGAGCGTGACCCAGCAGAATGGGTGTTATATGGATCAAATGATGGTAATACTTGGGAGGCAATAGATGTTCGCCGTACGGAGGTATTCAATGGTCGGAAAGAAACTAAGCGCTTTAATATTGAGTTCCCGAAAGCTTACAAACAATTTAAGCTGCACATAGAAAGAACTAGAAGTAGTAGTTTATTCCAAATGGCAGAATGGAGAATGGTTAGAATTCCTTAACAATAGCAATTTACAGAATTATGAAAATAATGAAATATGCATTTATCTGTTTAATCCTAGGATTGATAAGCAGTTCATGTAAAAAAGAAGAACAAGGGGTTCCGGAAATTGTCGAGAAAGAACCAAAACCAACGGCATCATTTAACTATGCCTTGGTCAGCGCCAATGACCCTTTCACTTATAAATTTGATAACAAAGGCACTAATTTTAAGGAAACCCGTTGGGCATTTGGAGATGATAGTACATCCTCCGTGGTTGCACCTACCCATACGTTTTTAAAAACTGGAACTTTTGTGGTTACCATGACAGCTTTAAACGGCGAAGGATATTGGGCCCAAAGGGAGGAAACTATCCGAATATCTGCGGCGAACCTAATCAAGGTGAACACCAAGAGCTTAGGGGCTGGTAAACTGAATCTATCTTTTACCACGAATATGGCTGTATCCAAAACAGAATGGAGAGATGGGTACAAAAATACATCGTCGGTCATAAGTACGGATAAAACCATTGACCTGACTTTTGAGCCAGGCACATTTAAGGAAATTCAGTTAAAGGTGACCACATCAAAAGGATCAACAGCCATCTTGGATCTTTTTGTTGCCGAATTGGGCTTGATTAAAGATGTTACAACCTTCCAAAACACATTCACCGTATCTCATGAGAACAGTGGTGGTCCAGATGCTGGTGAAGGTTCTAAGAAGATGATTGACGGTGATATTACAACCAAATTATTTGTTGGTGGTGTGGGTGGCAATATGAGTTGGCAATTCTTATTTGATGCACCACAAATCGTAAATGGATATAGTATGACTTCTGGTAATGACTCACCAGACCGTGATCCAAAACGCTGGAAAGTAGAAGGATCCCTGGATGGTAAAACCTGGGTGACCGTCGATGAAAGGTCCAATGAATTCTTCACCGAAAGAAGACAATCAAGAACCTTTAGATTTACAAATAAGGAGGTTTATAATTACTATAAATTCTCTATGTTAGAATTGAATGGCGGTAGTAACTTCCAGATGTCTGAAGTTCGAATATTAGAATTCCCGCAATAAAGAGTCCATATTAAAAATTGATAGTTTAGTAATAATCTGGTTGCTGATTCTGTTTACAGAAGAAAGCAATCAGATTTTTTTATGGAAGACTTCCACCTCTCCCATAGGTTCCTTAGGAGAGAAATCAATTCCCATTCTGATATCCAATGAAATATCAGATTAATTCAATTCATGTTCCAACCTTGTTCTATTTACTAACACATTTCAGCCTCACTTCCTTCAGAAATTCTCCGGACCTTGTCCGCAAATTTTCGAAGGATGTCCGAAGAAGGTCCGGAGAAGGTCCGGGAAAAATCCCCAGAAGCCTGCTATTTGAATCGAATTTTTAGTGCTAAAGAATACTATTTAAGGTTTAACCAAAGAAAGATGAATAAACTTAAGATAAGAAGAGATAAGAGGGGTTAGAAAATAATAGGAAAGTGGAATGGGGAATAGGAAGAAATCAAAAGGAATAAAAAAAGTCTGTTTGGAAATTCCAAACAGACTTTTTTTATGGTTTTAATGCTTACGCAGTTTTCTCAGTATTCATTGCTTTAGAAGCTTCAAGAGAAATTGCAGTTTTGTCGAAGCGAATTTTAACACCGTTACCAACATCAACTAAAAAAGTTTTGTCGCTAACTTCAACGATACGACCATGGATACCAGCAGTAGTAACGATTCTAGAGTTTACGCCAATTTCTTCGATATATTTTTTGTGTTCCTTTTGTTTTTTCATTTGTGGTCTAATCATAAAGAAATAGAAAACCACTATGATCAATACCATAGGAATTAACTGTGCAAAGCCACTTCCACCTAATTGTAATAAAATTGTTGAAATCATCTGTATATTATAATTTATAGTTTGCTCTTAAATTGCTTCAACTTCACCTTTTAGTTGAACAGTAGTAATATTGGATTCAGCATTTGAAGCAATCGTAATAATTTTTTGTTGCAATCCAATCTGTCCGGCACTATTAAATTCAACAGCTATCTCGCCTGTCTTTCCTGGTAGAATAGGTGTCGTTGTAAATGTTGGAGTTGTACAACCACAACTTGCTGAAACCTGAGATAAAATAACCGGACTTGTACCTGTGTTTTCAAACTTGAAAACATGTTTCACCACTTCACCTTCTTTGATCTTTCCGAAATCATAAACAGAACTTTCAAAATCCATTTTTCCAATTCCATCAAATCCTTCCGCAGATGCAGCATTAGCAGATGCTTCAGTTGTATTATCAGCATCAGATTTTTTGGCTTCCTGATTACAGGAGCTCATAAAAACAGTTGCAGCAACGAAAGCTAAAATTAATTTTTTCATGTTTATATCATTAAGCAATTAATCCTCTACCCTCTTTTTTGATTCTTCTTTGCGCATTCAAATCCGCAAGGATCTTATCAAGGATACCGTTGATAAAGGTACTACTTTTCAAGGTACTGAAAGATTTGGATAATTCAATGTATTCGTTAATTGTAACTTTTACTGGAATAGTAGGGAAATTAATCAATTCTGTAATGGCCATACGCATCAATAAATTATCCACTAAGGCGATACGGTCCGATTCCCAGTTTTTAGTTTTAGCAGCAATCATATCCTGATATTCTTCCCCATATTTAATGGTCAACTTTAATAAGTCGATGATGAAATCTTTGTCTTCGATCCAACTAGGGGTTAAATCTGCTAATTTATTTTTTGCAGGCACCTCAGAACTGAAGTTCTTGAAAGTTTTGGCAATCATCGCCTGTAACACTTCCTTATCGACTTGCCAATTGATGAAACGCTCATCCAAGGCTTGTTCGATATCTGGTGATTTCAGAATAATCTTTTTAAAGATATATTTTATGATATCCTTTTCTGCCGAAATAGAACGGTCTTCTAGATTTAGGTATTCCAAATAGGCTTCAGAATCCTTTAATTGAGCGAAAATAGAACGCACGATTTCAGGATCATAATTCCAGTCAACGTTATAGCGTTTAACTTTTTCCAGGTACTCACGATTTTGTCGCAAGGAGTCGATAAAAGTATTGCTATTTAATTTTGTAGAAGTAAAGGTCTTATCCTTATCGGTTGGTATCCACTTATTGGCAATACCTTCCACATCGATCAAAACATACTCTGCCACTTCATCCAAAAGATTTAGTGTCCAGATATACATTTCATCGACTTCCTCAACGCTTTTGAGCAGACTTTTCTCAAAATTTACAATGCTCTTGTCTTCCGACAAGCTGTAGGCATACAATGTCTGCATGACCTTTACCCTAAGGTGTCTTCTATTTAGCATAATTTAATGAAAGAACGAATATTTAATAAAGAACGATATTATACTATATTATTTTAATTTCTTCATGTCCGCAATACGCTTTTCAGCTAATTCTTTAGCGGCCTGATATGTTGAAATATTTTCTTCTTTTGATTTTTGAATCACGTGTCTGGTTGCAGTGTAGATGTAACGGATCAAATGATCTGTACGATCGGCACCATAACCTTCTAATTCAGAGTAACAACTGATAAGAGCACCAGCATTGATTAGAAAATCAGGGGTATAAAGGATATTATTTTCCTTTAATAACTCTACAGTTTTTTCTTCTTCCAAAAGTTGGTTGTTTGCAGAACCCGCGATAATTTTACAACGCATACGAGGTACGGTATCTGGATTTACAGTTCCACCTAATGCACATGGTGCATACACGTCAGCATCCAATTCAAAGCTTGTCGAATAGGTAATAGGTTCTGCTTTGTATTTGGCCGCGATTTTCATTTTTCGCTCCTCAGTCATATCAGAAACATATACTCTCGCATTTTCAGCGCGTAATAAGGATACCAAATGTTCCCCTACGCTACCCACACCTTGAACAGCAATTTTTCTACCAGCAAGGTTATCATCGCCATACAACTCTTTGATTGCGGCTTTGATACCGTAGTAGACACCTTTGGCTGCGAAAACCGTTGTATCACCTGAACCGTTTAATGAAGTTGGCAAGCCAGCAACATAATCCGTTTCAGCATGAATATATTCTAAGTCTTTTTGCGTAGTACCTACATCAATCGATGCAATAAAGTTTCCGTTCAATCCATTGATGAATCTTCCGAAACGACGCATTAAAACTTCAGATTTTTCAGTTCTATTGTTTCCTATGATAATTGCACTACCACCACCAAGGTTAAGACCAGCTAAGGAAGCTTTATAGGTAATAGCTTTCGAAAGACGCAAAGCATCTTCAATTGCTTCTGCTTCGGTTGCATAAGGCAACATCCGGACACCGCCGATTGCTGGACCTAATGTCGTATCATGAATCGCGACAATAGCTTTCAAGCCGACTTCTTTATCATTACAAATGAAGATATTTTGATGGTCTGAAACACGCATCAAATCAAATAAGGAGGTAGAATCTTTTTGCATAAACAAACAAAATTTAACAGGTACAAAATTAGTAAATTATTTAGTTCTTTAAGGAAAAGGCTTAAAATATTCGAATAAAGGCAAACTATTGACATTATCACAACTTTACTCCATAGTTTATTGAAAATTATCCATTATTTTTGTTCAAATGAAGGAACTATCATACCTCAATAAATTTTTCTATAAGTACCGTTGGCGCATTATTCCAGGTGTGATATTCGTAATCATATCAAATTACTTCGGAATTCTTCCTGCACAGGTCATCCGTGAAGCTTTTGACCTGGTCAAGGAAAACATCGATTTATATAGATTATATGATGGATTCGACCGCCAATCGATCATCTATGAGGTATTCAGTAAAAGCTTATTATTCTTCGGAATTGTCGTTTTAGTCCTCGCCTTATTGAGAGGAATTTTTCTCTTTATGATGCGACAAACCCTGATCCTAACCTCCCGACATATTGAATATGATATAAAGAATGAAATTTACCAGCATTATCAGCAGTTGGATTTTTCGTTTTATAGAAAGAACAATACTGGGGATTTGATGAATAGAGCAACTGAGGATGTCAATCAGGTTCGAAACTACTTAGGCCCAGCAATCATGTATGCGATAAATACAGTTGTATTGTCCATTATGATTATTTACGCCATGTATAATGTAAATGCTACATTGGCGACCTATTCCCTCCTACCGATTCCTATTATCTCGGTCATTATCCTTTTTGTAAATAAGGTCATCAATAGAAGAAGTGAACGCATTCAACGTCAGTTATCCCAATTATCATCCTTTGTACAGGAAACCTTTTCAGGTATTCGGGTGATCAAAACCTATACACGAGAGCAGGATAAAATGGAGAATTTCAAGGTAGAGAGCGATCGATACAAGGATATCAATTTAAATCTGGTAAAAGTTCAAGCGATCTTCTTTCCATTGATTATCTTCTTAATTGGGTTCAGTACTATTGTAACAGTTTATGTGGGTGGACTAGAAGTAAATGCTGGTAATATTACTGCTGGTAATATTGCGGAATTCATTATTTATGTGAATCAACTAACCTTTCCAGCTATGTCCTTAGCTTGGGTAACTTCCTTGGTACAAAGAGCGGCAGCATCCCAAAAAAGAATAAACGAATTCCTACATACTCATTCTGAGATTAAAGGTGGTACCTTGGATCATGAAATCAAAGGCGATATCCAATTAAGAAATGTTTCATTCACTTATCCTGAAACTGGGATCAAGGCTATTGATAATATCAGCTTTCATATACCAGCAGGTAAAACCATGGCTATTATAGGTCGTACTGGATCTGGCAAATCAACCTTGGCTAATTTGCTGATGCGGATGTTTGATGCGGATCAAGGTGAAATCTTATATGACCAACGTAATATTCGGGAATATGACTTAAAATCTGTTCGGGAACAATTTGGATTTGTACCACAACAAGTCTTTTTATTCTCGGATACCATTGCAAGAAATATAGCTTTCGGCTTGGACCAAGTTGATATTGATAGAGTTGAACAAGCGGCTAAGGATGCTGTTGTATATGAAAATATTATCGGCTTTGATGAAGGCTTTGAAACACATATTGGCGAGCGCGGAATCACACTTTCAGGTGGTCAAAAACAAAGAGTGTCGATTGCAAGGGCATTGGTCAAAGATCCTAAAGTTTTAATGTTTGATGATTGTCTTTCTGCTGTAGATACGAAAACTGAGGAAGAGATCCTACATAATCTAGGGAAAATCATGGCAGGAAGAACCTCTATTATTATCGCTCATCGAATTTCTACCATTAAAAATGCAGATCATATTTTAGTCCTTGAAGATGGTAAAATAATCGAAGAAGGCACACATGAACAGCTGCTAGCCATCAATGGAGAATATGCTTCTTTATATGAAAAACAATTGTTAGAAGCATAAAGATTATACTTTAACAAAAAAGTAATAATTACGTTAAATAGCTCCTGTTAAATTAGATGTAAATTATTTACATTTGACCTAAATTATTACCAAATCATTATGAAATCTATCTTACTAGGGCTAGGCATGCTATGTGCATGTCTCATGGGTTATACCCAGGAAAATCCATTGCCAAAACTTGATGTTGGTTTATTCCTTACAGATCATAAGCAAATTGACACTTCAGCCCATGCCATAGTCATCTATGAACATGGGAGAACAGATTTGGAATATAGCGAAAGTGATCGGGGAATGCGTGTGGTTCATTCCACCTATGTCAGGATAAAAATCCTAGATAAGGAAGGCGCAAATGCTGCGAATGTCACGATACCCCTTTATAAATATGGCTCAGATATGGAATATGTTCGGGAAATTCAGGGAAAAACCATAAACTTTGATAATGGCAAACTCATCACAGATGAACTAAAAAAAGAAGCCATCTTCACGGAAAAGGCTTCACAATATAACCAATTAGTAAAGTTTACTCTTCCTAATATTAAGGATAATTCCATTATTGAGTATTCATATCGATTATATTCACCAGCAATAAGAACCTATCGTACCTGGTATTTCCAATCTGAATTTCCAAAAATTCACAGTGAGTATGTATCCATAATTCCGGCTACATTTGATTACAATATTAACTTAAAGGGTTTCCTTCCCTTAACAGATCGTAAATCTGAAGTTCTTCATAAACATTTTCTTCTGAATGGAGTTCGTCAAGATTGTTCCAAGTTCACTTATACCATGAAAGATATCCCCGCTTTTAAAGAGGAGGATTATATGCTAGCCCCGATTAACTATATTTCATCCATCAATTATGAACTACGAACTTATCTTGACCCCAATGGTCCACATACCAACTTTGCGAAAAAATGGTCCGACATTGATCAGGACTTGATGCAAGACAAAGAATTCGGTGGTCAGATAAAGAACAAATCTGCATTTAAGGATATTTTACCAGAAATAATAGGCAACAAGGAATCGGCATTGGATAAGGCAAAGGCGATCTACTATTACATTCAAAAAAACATCGTTTGGAACCATATCATTGGGAAGTTTGCCGAAGTCGGAATTAAGAAAGCCCTGGAAACAAAAAAGGGAAATATCGGTGATATTAATTTCAGTTTGATTGCGGCATTAAATGCTGCTGAAATAGAAGCATTCCCCGTGATTATCTCTACTCGTCAGAATGGAATGCCCAATTACTTATACCCATCAATGAGTGATTTTAATGCTGTGATCTGTTTAGCAAAGATTGATGGCAAAGATTATCTATTGGATGCTTCTAAAAAGTTCCTTCCATTCGGTGAGTTATCCATAGAATCAATCAATGACCGCGGTCGGGTAATCTATTCAAAAAATCAATCTGATTGGATAGACCTAAAAAATGTGGTTCCAGCTAAGAAATCGATTAATATTTTAGGACAGTTGGATTCGACAGGCAAGATTACTGGCACTATTCGGGTTTTATACTCTGGTTTGGATGCATTATTTAAACGGAGAGAAATTGACGAATACAACAGTTTTGAGGAGTACGAAGAAGGAATTATGGAGAAAATCAGCAGTATGCGAGTTTTGGGGGTCAAAGTAGAAAATCTAGAAAATTTAGATAAGGATTTCATAGAAACATTAAGTTTTGAAATGGATTTGAGGGATAATTATAAAGAGGCTAATTTTTTATTGAATCCGACCTTCTATGAAAGAACAACAAAAAATCCATTTAAACTGGAAGAAAGGACCTATCATGTAGATCTTGGTGCTCCTCAATTAGAAAGTTTTAATATCTCCATTAGTCTACCCAAAGGTTTTGTAAACAGCAGTAAACCAAAGGATACTTCGATGGCTTTGCCAGAAGGCACTGCCAAATATATCTTTAAATCTCTAGTGAATGAAGATTTATTGATGGTTCAGCAATCGATCGCTTTAAATAAGGCAATTTACAACCAAGAGGAATACTTCCATTTGAAGGAATTTTTCGCAAGGATAATCCAACAACAAATGACAGACTTTCAATTCAAAAAGATATGATTGGAAAGATCAGAATATTCGCATTTATAGCTGTATTATTTCATCTGAATGCGCATGCGCAATATGAAGTAAGTGACATCCCAAAAGAGCTCCTGAGCAGGGCTTCTGCTACCGTTCGTGAAGAACATCAGACTTTTAACATCCTAAGTCCAAGTGAAATGATTGAAACGGGCAGAAGGGTTATTACTATCCATAATAACGCTGGTGAAGATTATAATCGGATTGAATTTTCTTATGATAAATCTCGTCAGATAAAAAACATCAAAGGCGAGGTCTTAGATGCGGATGGCAAAACTGTAAAAAAATTCTCGGTTAAAGATTTTAAGGATTACAGTGCCTCTGAAGAGAGCACCTTGTTCACCAATGCAAGGATTAAGTATTTAGCGCCATCACTCTCCTCCTTTCCATATACGGTGGTATTTGATTATGAAATCCGTCATAATCAAACCCTGGCTATAAATTCTTGGAGACCAAATTTCTATGGAGATGTATCTGTCCAAAAAAGCAGTTATGAGATCTTAGCGGATCCGAATAATAAATTGAGGATCCTGAAGAAAAACCTTAAAAGCGAAGGCAAAGAGGAAATCAAGGGGAAACAGAAATCTTATTTTTGGGAAGTCAGCAATATCCCGGCAGTACGTTCTGAACCATATAGTCCAAATCGTTTTGAAACAGGGATGCGGGTTTTTGTGGTTCCGGAATCCTTTGAATACTACAAGCATGCTGGCCAGGTCAACAGTTGGAATGATTTCGGCAATTGGCTAAGCGTCAATTTATTGAAAGATAAGCGAAAGCTACCTGATGCGACCATTGCTAAAGTAAATGACCTATGTAAGGATTTAAAAACCGATAAGGAGAAGGCTAAAGCCTTATATGAATATCTCCAACAGAAAACACGATATATTTCAGTTCAGATCGGTATAGGTGGTCAGGAACCATTTCCAGCATCTGATGTGGATCGTTTAGGATATGGCGATTGTAAAGCCTTGGTAAACTATATGCAGGCATTGTTGGATGTGGTCAATATACCGTCCTATTATTGTATTGTTGAGGCTGGTAACAGAAAGATGGATGTTGATCCTGAATTTGCCAATCTAATTGATGGAAACCATATTATTTTATGTTTGCCTTTTGAAAATGATACGACATGGTTGGAATGCACTAGTCAAGAGCTTCCTTTCGGATACCTAGGTGATTTTACAGATGATCGTCTGGTCCTTGCAGTTACTGAAAACGGTGGAAAAATAATGCGTACCGCAGTTTATTCCTACGATCAAAACCTGCAACACCGAAAAAGTTCATTCGTGTTATCACCTGAAGGAAAAATCAGTGGTACAATCAATACAGAATTCGCAGGGACACAATTTGAAAATCATTTTGTCAATGTTAAAAAAATAAAGGATGATCAAATCAAAAACCTACGTCGTCAATACGATATCAATAGAATTCAATTTAACGACATCAAATACAGCATCAATGATGGACCCAAGCTTTCCTTAACGGAGGAGCTGAGCATTGAGGCCGAGAATTTTGGTATAAAAAACAACAATAACATCACTGTATTTCCAAATTTCCTAAATCGTATTTCTCCAATTCCAGATATTCGCAATCGCAGTAACCTAGTTAAAATCACGCGTGGATATACGGATATTGATGAAACAGAAATTCAATTACCAGATAACCTACAGCACGTAATAATCCCCTTAAAAAAGAAGTTTGAGGTTCCCATGGGGGTTTACGAGTTAACAGTTGATATCAAGGATGGGAAAATGGTTTGCTACCGGAAATTACAAATCAAAGAAGGAGTCTATCCAGCAGCTAGCTACGCTGATTTCAGCAATTTTATGTTGGAAGTATCCCTTTTAGATGGGACAAAATATAATTTGGCGCTAAAATAGGAAATATCGGAAATTCCAGTATATTTGCTGCGCTAAGGGGGATTAGCTCAGCTGGCTAGAGCGCTTGCCTGGCAGGCAAGAGGCCACCGGTTCGAATCCGGTATTCTCCACACTAATAATCAGGTATTTATGAAAACTCATAAATGCCTATTTTTTTCAGTACCCTCCCAGTACCCTCCAATTTGCATAATCGATTTTGTTTTAACTTGAGAATATTATTTACAATAAAGATATTTTTAAAAGTGTTACCGATTGAAAATCAATTAAGCTATAATCAAATTAAATTCAGATTGTATAAACCCAATAAAAAAACTTAAATTGCAGATAACCAATTATTGAATGTTCGGAGGTTAAAACTTCCCAATATTTTATGAACTGCTAATTAATAATCTAAATAACGTAAAAATGATTAATTCAACTGAGAATCAAAATGATCATGGCAAAGGTCATGACAAAGACAAGAAAAAGGTCACAATTATTGTAAATGGGACTCCTCATGAAGTCGAAAAGGATGATATGACATTTACAGAAGTCGTCACATTAGCCTTTCCCAATTATCCGCAACATCCCGAACGTAGTTATTCAGTGAAATATGTTAGGGGGCAAGGTAATAAACCTGAAGGGATATTAACCAATGGTGGAACAGTAAAAGTAAAAGATGGAATGGAATTCACAGTTTCAGAAACTGGTCAGTCATAATGATGATTTAAAAAAACTCGTTGAGAAAGGATATGCTGTTTCGATTGACAACAATCACCTGGTCATAAGGGATATTCCGTATTTGAATGAAAAAGGAGAATTAAAAATTGGTGCAATCGTATCTAAATTGAATTTCATTTCTCCGCTAAAAGTCACCCAAGTTGACCATCAGGTTTTCTTTAGCGGTTCTCACCCGTATGAACTGAACGGCAATCCAATTGGAAATTTTGGCGGAGGACCAATTTCTATCTATTTGTTAGCAGAGGATTTTAAGGTAGAAAGATCTTTTTCAAATAAGCCACTAAGTACAGGAGCATTTAAAGATCATTTCGAAAAGATTGAAAATTATGTATCGTTAATTTCCGGTCCAGCGATTGAGAAATTTCCTGAACAAACGCCATATACTTTCCGTCAAGTCGAAAGTTTTGGAGATACAATTTTCAAATTCAACAACACATTAACGAGTAGAGCTGAAATTGGGGACTTAGCCACAAGATTTAATGACGATGTAGTCGCGATTATCGGACTTGGAGGAACCGGTTCTTATATTCTGGACTTCTTGGTAAAAACTCCTGTTAGAGAGATAAGAGGATTTGATTATGATAAATACCACATTCATAATGCCTACAGATCTCCTGGAGCTTTGACTGTGGATGAATTAGATAAAAGTAAGGCAGAAGTTTATTTCAATAGGTATAAGAATTTTCGAGAAGGAATCAAGATGGTACCTTCCTTTATTGTCGCAGGATCGGAAGCTGAACTTGATGGAGTAACTTTTGCATTCGTAAGTATAGATAAAGGTTCCGCTAGAGCCGAAATCCATCAATTATTGATCAATTTGAAGATTCCGTTTATTGATGTTGGAATGGGGCTGAATCGTGATAAAGGAACGATTGGAGGATTGGTACGTACCACCTATTTTCCTGTCGAGAACGCTCATCGCGTTGTTGAGAAAAAGTTAGTTCCTATAGCAGATTATGAGGATGATATATATAAATCCAATATTCAGATATCAGAACTTAATGCATTAAATGCTAGTATGGCAGTATTAAAATTCAAGCAAGTTAGGGGGTTTTACAATGACGATAGTCAATACTATTATACTTTGTTCGACCTGACAGATAGTAAAAACATTGGTGAGAATGAATTCTAAGATTAGATTAGAACAAGTAGTATTTATTCCTAACGAATTAGATCAGGGCGTTTTATATGTTTCAGACCGATATAACGTAGCCGTTCATCTGTGTGCTTGTGGGTGTGAAAATAAAGTTACGACCCCTTTGGGCCCTGCTGAGTGGTCTTTCAATAATGATGATAGTGGACCGACTCTTTATCCTTCAATTGGGAACTGGCAGATTCCATGCAAATCCCATTATTGGATAAAGGACGGTGAGATTCTATGGTCATATGCATGGACCGAGGAACAGATCGAAAGGGGCAGAAAAAATGACCAAGAAAAACTTGAACAATACTTTAAGCAACGGGAGCTACCAGAGATAAGACCACAAGAAAAAGAAGCAAGGAAATCTTTTTGGGTTCGGATCAAAGATTGGATTCTACAACTGTTTAAATAAATTAGATTAAAATTAGATATTAATATAGCCTGATCCTGACATTAATTTACATTATTTAATTATATGGATCAGGCAATTTCCCTAACACCCAATCGATGATACATGAACGATAAACAAGGGAATTATCAGTGATTTTATTATCTACCTGGTTCAAAAACAAATCAAAAGAAAGCTAGTAAGTACCCTCCCAGTACCCTCTAAAGGTAGTTTTAAGTGGTATTAACTAAAATACTGTATTACCATTTCAAAAGACAACTCACTGATAATCAATAAATATTAAACTATATTATATACCTTTGCCTTATAGATCATTTGCCTAGCAGGCAAGAGGCCACCGGTTCGAATCCGGTATTCTCCACGTGATTATAGGCGGACCAATTAATTGGTCCGCCTATTTTTTTTGGGAATGGGAGGATAATGTTGGGGGGGCGGGAAATTAGGACGCAGGGGAAAGAAACTCCAGAGGAGTTTAATGTTAGTAATTGAGGTATTAAACAAGGTAAGCCCAAGATGGTTTAATCCCGGAGGGGGATTCTGAGCAAGGCCGAAGAATCTGTTTTATTAAACACAATGGTGTTGTCATTCCAAATCTTCGATTTGGAATCTATTTTTTGTCGATTGATTGACAAACATGTCGCCCCTATGGGGCTGTATGTTGGTGAAGCTACAGATATGCCGCCCCTACGGGGCTGTATGTTGGTGAATGGTCCTTGCTACAAATATATCGCCCCTATGGGGCTTGTGAATACAATGCGGAAGGTATGTCGAATAAATGAAACGAATTGTACGGGCGTATCGCATACGCCCTCTAATGACCGATGATGGTTTGATTATTCATAGGGGGAATAAAGGGGTAATTGAAAAGAAGTGTATGGGTGGGGAATAAAAAGGGCGTATGCGTGGGGTATTAAAAAGGGCGTATGCGATACGCCCTCCAATAACCACAGTTGTTTTCTGGAATTGATGTTCATAAAAAAAGCCTGTTTGGAGTTCCAAACAGGCTTTTTTTATGTTTTTATTTAAACCTTAGTTATTTTCTTCTACTGGAAGAACAGATACATAAGATTTATTGTTAGCTTTTTTACGGAAAACTACTGTTCCGTCGATTAAAGCGTATAAGGTATGATCTTTACCGATACCAACGTTAGCATCAGGGTTGTGTTGAGTACCACGTTGACGTACGATGATGTTACCAGCGATTGCTTGTTGACCACCGAAAATTTTAATACCTAATCTCTTACTGTGTGACTCACGGCCGTTCTTGGAACTACCCGCACCTTTTTTATGTGCCATTTCTTTATTCTAATTTAAGACTTGCGTCAGATTAAAAATTCGATTATAAACTGATACCAGTAATCTGGATTTTAGTGAATTGTTGACGGTGACCGTTTTTCTTCTTGTAACCTTTACGACGTTTTTTCTTGAAAACGATAACTTTTTCACCTTTCAAATGTGACAAAATAGTAGCTGAAACTTTAGCACCTGAGATACTTGGAGTACCTACAGTAAACTTACCACCGTCTTCTGCTAACAATACATTGTCAAATTCAATACTAGCGCCTTCGTCTCCTTGTAAACGGTGTACAAAAAGATATTGGTCTTTTGCAACCTTAAATTGCTGTCCTGCTATATTTACTATTGCGTACATTGTTATTTATTAAAATTGTTAATATTTAATGAGTCGCAAAGATAGAATATATTTTTTAATTGAACAAAACTATTTTATCTATAATCGTATTCTATGGACACGAAATAGCGAAATGGAAATTTTAACTACAGACTCTTGATTTCCCCCTTGATCGGAACGGTTTGTTTCCAACGTCCAACAAGGGTAGCCAAGAATCCAGTAGTTTTATTTTTGAGAGTTATGGTATAGTCGCATTCACGAGAAATAAAAGTTACCTCAGCGAATACCGATCTTTTAGAATTAGCGGGAGTCACCACATTTACAGGCTGGGTTGCATCAGCCATAAATGCTGTTGTTTGTTTTCCTTTTACATACTTCACTTTAGCATCCCAATACTTGATACCTTGGTATATAAAAGGTGCCATTCCAATTAAAGTATCTGGGGCCCAATCAAAGGTTCCGTAGTAATCAGAAGTAAAGTCAGAGATGAAGGCAGCTTCCTTATAAAACTCCTTTACAGGCGTTGTTAATGTTAACGGAGTTGTAGCCTTGTTATCAATTGTAACTGCTGGCAACTTCTGTTTCCATATTTTACGTGCAGCGGTATTCTCCTTTACCTCTGTTTTCACCCATTCATATTCATTACCTTTTTGTTGTGTAATTTCAACTTCACGAGCTGAATTCTCATCTTCAATACCGATAAGGATTCGACGAGGATCATTACTAAGATTCTCGGTCATTGAGATAAATAGTTTGTCAGGATCGGAGGATTTCTTTTCTAAGGAAATAAAACCTAAAGAACAATCCACACGACCGAAACTGCCGAGACGCATTAATTGTAATCCACCATCCAATAAGTAATGAGTAGGGTTAATGTTTTTTACGTAAACCACCTTCCATGAGCCGGAAGACATTTTGACTTCCCTATCGGTGAAGCCTGTGTTGGTTTCAATGTTAGCTTTCTCCTCCTTGACAAGAACATTTTTGAATTCTGCTTCTTTCTCGCAAGATGAAAGACACAAAGCAGTAGACAAAAATAATAAGCTTAATAAGCGGGTTTGTGTTTTCACGGCGAAATCATTTTAATTTATTGCCAAATTTATTGAATAGTATAATATCTTGTAGACGAATAGCTATAAAAAAAAATATTTTCCTTGAAATAGATACTAAAAAATCATTTTTGATTCGGTAAAATTTTTATGATAAACGAGAATTGTAACTTTTTAAAACAAAATCCTTGTAAACAGGAACATAATATTGGTCAGCTAAATTGTAACTATAAAAAAAATCCTCCAAGACATTTAGTCATTGGAGGATTTCCTATTTTGGGGTTGTAGACTAGCCTACAATTTCCTGAATTTCATTCATTATTTTTTGTGCTATAGCTTCAGCAGCTTCAGGACTAGGTCCTTCAGAGTAAATACGAATAATAGGCTCAGTATTCGATTTACGCAGATGCACCCATTCATTTGGAAAATCGATTTTTAAGCCATCGATTGTAGAATGTTGTTCATGCGCATATTTTTCCTGCATTTTTGCCAATAGATTATCGATATCCAATTCAGGAGTTAAAGTAATCTTGTTTTTGGACATAAAATATTGAGGCAATTCAGCACGGTATTCTGTTACTTTCTTACCTAATTTAGCTAAGTGAGTCAAGAATAAAGCCACTCCTACCAATGAGTCACGACCATAATGTGAAGCAGGATAAATCACCCCACCATTACCTTCACCACCAATAACAGCATCCACTTCTTTCATTTTAGTAACCACATTCACCTCTCCTACTGCAGCAGCGAAATACTGGCCACCATGTTTTTCCGTCACATCACGCAATGCACGCGTGGATGAAAGGTTGGAAACGGTATTTCCTTTTTTCTGACCCAAAATAAAATCAGCAACAGCAACCAAGGTATATTCCTCGCCAAATAATTCCCCATCTTCCATCATGAATACCAAACGGTCAACATCAGGGTCAACAGCGATACCTAAATCAGCTTTATTATCCAATACAGCTTTCGAAAGATCAGTTAGATGTTCCTTTAAAGGCTCAGGGTTATGTGGAAAATGTCCATTAGGTTCGCAGTGAATCTTATAAACAGTTTCTACAGCAAGAGCTTTCAATAATGCAGGGATGAAAGTACCACCAGTACTATTAACCGCATCAACAGCAACTTTGAAGTTTGCTTTTTTGATAGCATCCACATCCACAAACTCTAATGCAAGAACATCATCGATATGTTTCTGTAGGAAAGAATCATCCTTTGTAACAGAACCTAATTGATCCACTTCTGCAAAGTCAAAATTCAGACTTTCACCAAGCTCAAGAACTTCTTTACCTTTTGCATCGTCAATAAACTCGCCTTTATCATTCAAAAGTTTTAAGGCATTCCATTGACCTGGATTATGGGATGCTGTCAGAATAATTCCGCCAGCAGCTTTTAATTTAGGGACTGCAATCTCCACGGTTGGAGTTGTAGACAAACCAAGGTCAATCACATTGACACCAATACTTTGAAGCGTTCCGATCACAAGATTAGAAACCATTTCTCCAGAAATACGAGCATCACGACCAACGACAATAGTTTTATTTTCAGCGTTTTCCGTAATAATTTTTCCGTAGGCAGCGGTAAATTTCACAATATCTACAGGTGTTAAGTTATCACCTGGTCTACCGCCTATGGTTCCTCTAATTCCTGAAATTGATTTTATTAAAGCCATAAGTTTAATTGTTATTAATGCTCGTAAAAATAGTGTATTAAAATAATTATTGTGGTTTTTTATTCTTTTTTTCCTTCTAATGCATATCTTTGTTGCAACTTTGTTTCGTTTACGATATTACATAAGGTATTACGTCTTATTTTTTTAGATTTGATTTAATTAATAAAATTGGACAGTTCTACTTCAAAAATATGTTAGAGAAAATAATACATTTCGATCAAGAATTATTTCTATTAATCAATCAGGGCTTAAGCAATATTGTTTTTGACTGGTTGCTACCTATTTTACGTAATCCTTATACCTGGTCACCGCTTTATTTATTTTTGATTATTTTCTTTATCAAGCATTATGGCAAGACTGGAGTTTTAATCGTGGCCTGTACCTTGGCAACTTTTGGAATTTCGGATGCGACATCATCACATTTGATAAAGAAAACAGTTAAACGGGTTCGGCCATGTAATGATGTAGTATTCAAGAATGAAGTCAATTTACGAGCTCGATGTGGTTCAGGGTTTAGTTTTACTTCTTCCCATGCTACAAATCATTTTGCGCTTGCCTTTTTCTGGATCGTATTATTCCGTCGCAAATGGAAACACACTCTTTGGTTGTGTATTCTATGGGCGGCGTCTATTTCATTTTCTCAAATCTATGTCGGCGTTCATTACCCATTGGATATTCTCTGTGGGGCAATATTAGGAACCCTGATTGGATTAGGAACAGGATATTTATTTAAGAGGTTTTATCCTCAATTTTTTGAACCCAAACCCATTCCAACACCAACAGCTGCATGAGTAGTTTCTTGATCGTATCCATTTTATTTTTCTCCGCATTACTAAGTGGTATTGCCGTATTCTTTGTTAAAAGAGATAATACCCAATTATTAAAATTGGTTTTATCCTTCAGTGGGGCCTATTTATTTGCCATTACGGTATTGCACCTTATTCCTGAGGTATACCATAGCAACCAAACTCCGGGGGAGGTAATTGGTCTTTACATCCTAGGAGGATTTTTATTTCAATTGGTATTGGAACATTTTTCTCAGGGGATTGAGCATGGACACATCCATCAGAGTCATGAGGGTCACAAGCACCAGGCCTTTCCAATTGCAATTCTAATCAGTTTATGTTTGCACGCGTTTTTGGAGGGATTTCCATTAGCTTCCGGACACCGCAACGAACTGGTCTTTGGGATTGCCATCCACCATATCCCAGCAGCCTTTGCATTAGGTAGTTTATTGATTGGTACACGCTTAAATAAGCAGACCATCGTCTTATTTATTGCGGTTTTTGCAGCGATGACACCCCTTGGTTTTATAACAAGTAAAGGAATCAGTGCGGGAGAAATTGGAAATATAGCTCAATATTTCGATAAGATCATGGCAGTTGTCATTGGTATATTCCTACATATTTCGACGACCATTTTATTTGAATCAGGTTCTGCGGATCACCATACCTTCAACAAGAAAAAGATGTTGGCGGTATTACTGGGGGTTTTGGTTTCGATGGCTAACTTTTTATTTGAAGGTCACGATCATTCTCACCATAATCATGGGCCATCAGAACAAACTGAGGAAACCCACAATCATGATCATCACGATCATGACCATCATGATCATGAACATTAATTAGAAGTCGGAGACATCGAGATGTCCTCGAAACTTATCTAACAGTTCACTGAGTTTCAAGCAATCCTCAGCGGTAATGTTTTGAGGAAGAACATCATCCAACATCATCTCTGTTTCGATTTCTTGAAGCAATTCCAAGCCTTTCTCTGTGATTAACAGATCTACTGCGCGCTTGTCGACGCTGTTTTTTTCCCTAGAAACTAGGTCTTTGCTTACAATACGGTCCACCAACCTACTGATGTCAGGGGTTTTGGTGAGCAACCTTTCCTTTAACAAGTTATTGGTAACGGGTTTAGGGTACTGACCGCGTAAGACGCGCAACACATTAAACTGTTGCAAGGTGATTTGTTTGGCATTCGCTCTCTTTTCAAGCATCACGTTCAACCAGTTGTTAGTGTAAATAATATTGATCGTTGCGCGATGCCAAGGACTTGCGAATTGCCTGACTTTAACCAATTCTTCGATCTTCGGCATATTTAATAATACATTAGTGTGACTTAATCCGCAATTTAAAAGATTTTAATTATTTATCTTTGCTAATGTTGATTTTTTTTAAAAACACATAAATAATTCACGAATAATGCCGCAAAATATTAGCCTTGATAAATTAAAAATCGGAGACCTCGCTAAGATTAATGCAATACAAACTGCAGATATTCCTGCAAAATTTTATGAACTTGGATTCTACCCAGGTTCAGTGATTGAAATAAAACATAAAGCTCCTCTAAGTGGACCAATCTGTGTCAACATTATTGAAAACAATGCCCTGATCGCTATCCGTAAATCTGAAGCTAAACTCATCATAGCAGAATTAATATAATGAAAGATCCTAACATTGTCTTACTTGGAAACCCAAATGTCGGTAAGACCTCCCTATTTAACAGATTAACAAAACTCAACCAAAAAGTCGGAAATTACCCAGGCATTACCGTTGAGAAAAGAGAAGGTACTTTAAAAGCCAATAATAGAACTTATCATATCATTGACCTTCCTGGCACATACACTCTATTTCCTAACTCTTTAGATGAGGAAATTGTTTTTAAAATTTTAAGCCAGAAGGAAAATAAATATAAGCCCGATTTGACCGTCGTGGTGGCAGAACCATCCACACTAAAAAGAGGAATTATCCTTTACCAACAAGCACGTGAACTTGGATTACCTGCGATTTTCGTAGTCAACATGATTGACGAGGTAAAGAGTAAAGGTGTAAGTATTGACTTCCAAAAGTTAGAATCTTACTTAAAGACCAAGGTCTATCAGACCAATGCCCGTTCGGGATTAGGTTTGGAAAAGCTTATTGCATCGTTCGATGAGAAACCTTCCATCTATCTTGGAACATTTCAAATTCCTGAAAAATATACAGAAGCATTAAATGAAGCCAAGAAAATATTTCCTTTAGCTACTGAATACCTAACATGGCAATATCTGGCTCAGGAAAATGTAAGTTATCTGGATGAAGAGAAGCAAATCGCTCTAAAAAATATCCGTGATAAATATCAGCTTGATGCACATGAAATGCAGAAGACTGAATCCTTGATCAGACAAGATAAAATCACTGCAGAACTAGAGCGAATTTTAGTTAAATCTGAAAATCAAACTTTAGGGACAACTGGAAAAATTGACAAGATCTTATTGAATCCGGTATTCGGATATGTGATTTTCTTTGGGTTATTGTTCTTAATTTTCCAAGCCATCTTTAGTTGGTCAGGACCATTAATGGATTGGATCGACGGTTCGTTTGGAGAATTAACAGCCTATTTATCCTCCGTATTACCAGAAGGTCCCCTATCCTCTTTATTTGTGGATGGAATTGTCGCCGGTATTGGTGGTATTGTGATATTTGTTCCTCAGATTGTAATCTTATTCTTATTTCTATCCTTGATGGAGGAATCAGGCTACATGAGCAGGGTTGTATTTTTAATGGACAGATGGTTAAGACCATTCGGGTTGAATGGTAAATCAGTAATTCCATTGATGTCAGGTGCTGCCTGTGCTATTCCAGCAGTGATGTCTGCACGGAACATCGAAAATCCAAAGGAACGGTTGCTGACTATCTTGGTAACTCCATTTATGACCTGTTCGGCACGATTACCAATTTATATCGTTATCATCGGCTTGATCATTCCTGCAGATACATTCTTAGGATTTAATTTACAGGGAATCACATTATTTATCATGTATATCCTTGGGATTGTAGGAGCTTTGGGTTCTGCTTGGATATTAAATAAAGTGATCAAAAGCGTTCGTTCCTCTTTCTTAATTTTTGAACTTCCGACTTATAAATTACCAGATTGGAAAAACGTTTTGACCAATGTTTGGGATAAAGCTTCAGGATTTATTATTGAAGCGGGTAAGATTATATTGATGATTTCTATTGTCCTTTGGGTATTTGGAAACTTCGGTCCGAACAGAAAGTTCTATGACGCTGAAGAGATTGTTCAACAGAACAACCCAACGCTAAGCGCTGAAGACCTGGAGCGTGAGATTGGTTCCTACAAATTGGAACATTCCTTCCTAGGCTATATAGGAATGGGAATTGAACCAATCGTAAGACCATTGGGTTATGACTGGAAAATGGGAATCGGATTAATTTCATCCTTTGCAGCTAGGGAAGTATTTGTTGGAACGATGGCGGTTGTTTACAGTATGGGGCCAGATGTGGATATTGAAGATGAGGGCCAAAAGGGATCATTATTATCCCGGATGCGTTCTGAAATCAATACCAATACTGGCAAGCCAGCATACAATTTTGCCTCGGGAATTTCGTTATTATTATTTTACGCATTTGCCATGCAATGTATGGCAACGATTGGTGTGGTTCGTAAGGAAACCGGTTCGTGGAAATGGACTTTGATTCAAACCTTCTTCATGACTGGATTAGCCTACGTTGCTGCATTAATTGCATATCAAATTTTAAAGTAATGGGCTTAATTATTCAGTACATAATCATTTTCGTCCTATTTGTTATCGCATTATATGTGATTTTCAAACCCTTCTTTTCGAAGAAACCCAAATCGGGATGTGGTAAAGGATGTTGCAGCGTTGATATGACTGCAAAACAACAATAAAAAGTAAGGATTAAAAACGGGCAAACAAGAAATGTTTGCCCGTTTTTTTATGGAATAGCAGCAAGACCTACTTAACATAAGAAAAATTATTACGTCTTAAATATCGACAAGATGTTTTCTTTATTTTATTTGATGCACAAAAATTAAAATGAAAAATTTATCTTGTGGCTTTTATTAATCTAAGATCGGGTTTAGCCCCTTCGATAATCATTAACATCAGGAATTAACCTTCTTCAGCGTGCAAGAAAACAACAATAAAGAATTAAAAAGAGGTCTAAGTAATCGACATATACAGTTAATTGCTTTAGGTGGTGCTATTGGAACCGGATTATTTTTAGGGGTTGGTCAGGCAGCAATATTGGCTGGACCCTCCGTTATTTTAGGCTATGCAATTGCGGGCTTGGTTGCATTTTTTATCATGCGGCAATTAGGTGAGATGGTCGTTGAAGAGCCTATTTCAGGAAGTTTCAGTTCCTTTGCCAATAAATACTGGGGACCCTTTGCAGGATTTGCTTCGGGATGGAATTATTGGTTATTATACATCTTAGTGAGTATGGCTGAATTGACTGCCATCGGTAAATATGTACAATTTTGGTGGCCAGAAATACCTTTATGGACGTCTTCCCTATTCTTCTTTATCGTTATCAATGTAATCAATCTTGCTTCTGTGAAAGTATATGGGGAAACTGAATTTTGGTTTTCGATCATTAAGGTTGTTGCGATCATTGCCATGATTATCTTTGGAGCATACCTCTTACTTTCAGGAAATGGAGGAGAAAGAGCCACGGTAGAAAATCTCTACAATGATGGCGGCTTCTTTCCGCACGGTTGGCTCAGTGGCGGTGGAGATATCGCGTATTCCGGATTACTGGCAGCACTCGTCATAATAATGTTCTCTTTTGGGGGATTGGAATTGGTAGGGATTACAGCTGCTGAGGCTGAAAATCCTGAGAAAAACATCCCTAAAGCAACCAATCAAGTATTATGGAGAATCTTGGTGTTTTATGTAGGAGCGCTTTTTATCTTGTTTGCCCTAATGCCTTGGAGAACTATTACAGCAGATACCAGTCCTTTCGTCGAGGTTTTTGCGACCCTAAAAGGTTTCCAATTTGAGTTATTTGGAAAAACCTTTTACTTCACCAGTATCATTGCAAATGCTTTGAATGTCATTGTATTGACGGCCGCTTTATCGGTTTATAATAGCTGTGTTTATAGTAATTCAAGAATGCTTTACGGACTTGCTGAACAAGGAAATGCACCTAGGTTTTTAAAGAAATTAAATTCCAACTTCTCCCCTGTGAATGCCATTTTGGTTTCTGCCGCAATTGTGGCAATTACCGTTGTTATCAATAAAGTTATTCCGAAAGAAGCCTTAGGAATTTTGATGTCCTTGGTTGTTTCTGCCTTAATCATCAACTGGATCATGATTACCTTGACCCACATGTTCTTTAGAAAGCAAAAAGACAAGCAAGGCATAAAAACTAAGTTCCCTACCATTCTATATCCAATCAGTAACTACTTCAGCTTACTATTTTTAGTAGGTGTTTTGGTAATGATGTGGTTTACAGGGTTGAAAATTTCTGTAGAATTGATTCCAGCATGGATGTTGATTCTATGGATCAGTTATATCCTTGTAAAACGGAATAAAGCAAAGAATAATCCGATAGAAACGAATTAATCCTGAGATGAAGCAGTACAAATTATACATAGCATTTATTGTCATTGCGCTGCTTCATCTGTATAGTGTTTATGCTAATCTTCCTACCCTTCGGTATATCAGCAAGCCATTAATTTGTATCAGTCTGATTTATATCCTTTTCAAGGAAACCGGATTTAAAAGAAATATTGACAAGCTTGTTGGCATTGGTCTGTTCTTTGGTTGTTTGGGGGATATTTTTCTGATGTTGAAAGATATGTTCGTTGCTGGATTAGCTTCATTTTTGATAGGCCATGTCCTTTATGTGACTGCATTTATCAAACAAAGCAGTCCTAAAGAATTAAGCCGGCATAAGAGTTATATTCTGGTTGCAGGTATTTTGGCAAGCTATTCCTACTATCTCTATACCATCCTACAGCCAAGTTTAGGACCTTTAAAAATTCCTGTAATTTTATATATCATGGTGATTGCTGCGATGGCGTTTTTTGCCTATACCAGGAAATATCAAACCAACCTAGCCAGTTTTATCATTTGTATGCTAGGTGCTATTTTATTCATTGTATCCGATTCCATATTGGCTGTCAATAAATTTGTGGCTTATATTGCGGATTCGGGTCTATACATCATGAGCACCTATATTCTTGCCCAGTTTGGGATCACTGCAGGGATAATCCTCGACCAAAAAAATAGGCCATAATTTCTTACGGCCTACCTTAATACAAGTTGATATGATATGATTAAACTAAGATTTAAGCAATTCTTCTTGTGTTGTTTTTCCATAACTCTCATTATGTACATTGGCAACAGCTCTACCGGAAGGGTCGTTCAGGTTTTGGAATGAGGCATCCCAAGCTAAAGCTTCTGGCGTACTACAAGCAACTGATTTCACGGATGGTACTGTTTTAGCAGCTGCATCGGATGGGAAATGTGTCTCAAAAATACTTCTGTATAGATATTCTTCTTTGTTTTTGGGAGTATTGATCGGGAATCTTTTTGCTGCAGTTTCAAATTCAGTATCGGTAACTTTTGCTTCAGCCTGGGCTTTCAAAGTATCAATCCATGAATAGCCAACACCGTCTGAGAATTGTTCCTTTTGTCTCCAGGCAATTGATTCCGGCAAATAATCTTCAAAAGCTTTTCTCACAACCCATTTCTCCATTCTACCATCATTGATCATTTTATCCTCAGGGTTGATGGTCATAGCAATATCCATAAACTCCTTATCCAAGAAAGGAACCCTACCTTCTACCCCCCATGCAGCCAAAGACTTGTTGGCGCGGAGGCAATCATATAGATAAAGTTTTTTCAATTTTCTAACAGTCTCTTCATGGAATTCCTTGGCATTTGGAGCTTTATGGAAATAAAGATATCCACCGAATAACTCATCTGATCCTTCGCCAGATAACACCATTTTAATCCCCATGGATTTGATTACCCTCGCCAATAAATACATTGGTGTAGAGGCCCGAATAGTAGTTACATCATAGGTTTCCAAATGATAGATTACATCCCGGATGGCATCCAAGCCTTCTTGAATAGTAAAGTTTACCTCATGATGAATAGTACCGATATGGTCGGCAGCTTTTTGGGCTGCAATCAAATCTGGAGAACCTTGTAATCCTACGGCGAATGAATGCAATTGCGGATACCATGCTTCCTCCTCATCATTGGATTCAATTCTCCTGGAAGCGAATTTTTTGGTGATAGCTGCAATTACGGAAGAGTCCAAACCACCTGATAGTAAAACACCATAAGGTACATCCGACATCAACTGATGATATACAGCATCCTCTAATCCCTTTCTTAATTTGGCGATATCTGTTTCATTTTCTTTTACCGTATCATAGGCTTCCCAATCTCTTTTATACCAGCGCTGTGGCTCCAGACTCTCTTTGCTGTATAGGTAATGTCCTGGAGGGAATTGTTCAATTACTGAGCAGAACCCTTCCAATGATTTTAATTCAGACGCGACGAACAGTTGTCCGAACTCGTCTTTCCCATAATATAGAGGAATAATTCCTATGTGATCTCTGGCGATAAAGAAGGAATCATCACGTGAATCGTACAATGCGAATCCAAAAATTCCGTTGAGCTCTTCCACAAAAGCGGGACCTTTCTCAAGATATAGAGCCAGTACAACTTCAGAGTCTGATAAGGTCGAGAATTGATAATTAGGCAATGAATTTCGCAGTTCCTTATGATTATAGATTTCACCATTTACAGCAAGTACCACTTGCCCATCTGGGCTGAATAAGGGTTGACTTCCTGATTTAGGATCTACGATCGCTAAACGCTCATGGGCTAATACAGCCTTCTCTGAGCTATAAATCCCTGACCAATCTGGTCCTCTATGACGAATTCTTTTCGACATTTCCAAGACCTGCGGTCTTAAGGACTCCAAGGGTTGCTTCAATTCAAATGCTCCGACAATTCCGCACATACGATTATTGTTTTGTTAATTTTTTATCTGTTTCTATGAATTATTGACACAAAGTAAAGTAATAAAAAACAATATTCATAATGTTTTTTAATTTTTATTGAATATTTAATAATTATTTATTCGAATGGTTGCATTATTTACAGGAAAACAAGCTTTTTGTTAAAAATATCCTTCATTCATGGACTTTTTTTAGATCTAATTGTTTCAAAAACGAAAAAAGCCGATTCATTTAAATGAATCGGCTTTGCTATAAAACTGTTCTCTCAATTAGATAATTCTGTGTAAAGAACCACCTTTAGCACCTAACTGATCAACTCTTTTTTCTACTTCAGGATCTTTAATAAGATCAGGGGCATGATGAGGTTTACTTCTGGCATCTATAATTACAGGACCCATACAGCCCCAATGCTTATGTGAAGTAAAACTGTCAATACCGTAGATATCATAAGCCGGGTTTGATCTAGTAAAAGTAACCCAGACAAAATTATTTTCATTTTCAGCAGTGAAAGCAGCATCATCAGCCAGAACGATCAATTGAATACCATTCCAATTTTGATCCTTTGCTGCCTCGCACCATTCTTCCATAACCTTGGCTTCCTCTTCATAACTTGTGAAAGCTTTACCATCCACAACAATGATTCCAGGCAATGCTAATTTCCCTTGATTAAACGGTCTTGGTAAGTCAAGTCCTGCTGGATACTCTGTGACCAATTTTCTTTTCACATCCCCTACTGCTGCGAAAGTTACTTTCGAACCAGCATTCAATCCATCACCTGTATAATCCAAGGTATCGATGGTGGTATTGGTCAAGAAGTGTAAGTCCCGGCTCAGGTCAATTCTTTCAAAAATATGGGTAAAGAAATCCTTAATGCTATGAATATCAAGTTTAGGATTATCTTCAAAAGCCGAGATAAATAAATATTTTGCCAAACTCAATTGGTTTGTTCCCAATATCTGATTAGCAATGGTCAGGACCTCTTGAGGTCTATCTACCTTCTGGTAAGGCGTATATCTTTCACTTCCGATTGCAAATAAAAGTGGGTGAACACCAGCAGGGTCCACAGCATGCACTGCATGCAGACCTCCAATTTGCTGAGGAATAGCATTACCTGTAATTTCATGGATCAATGCTCCGAAACTCGTATCCTCTTGAGGTGGTCTACCTACGACCGTAAAAGACCAAATAGGATTTTGACGGTGATAAACCTTATGCACTTTCATTAATGGGAATGGGTGAATGAGAGAATAATAACCGATATGGTCACCAAAAGGACCTTCAGGTTTATTCTCATTTGGGTAGACTGTCCCAGTAATGACAAAATCGGCATCTGCAGAAATACAGAACCCTTCCTCATCATAAAAATATCGGAACCGGCGATTCCCTAATGCTCCTGCAAAAAGCATTTCTGAAAGACCTTCCGGCAAAGGCATAACAGCAGACAAAGGATGCGAAGGCGGGCCACCCACGAAGACACTTACCTTCAAGGGCTTTCCAAGCTCATTTGCCTTGGTCTGATGTATCCCTATTCCACGATGTAATTGATAATGCAGTCCGATCTCTTGATTCTGGATATATTCATTCCCAGCCAATTGAATTCTATACATACCCAAGTTTGCATTCATTATTCCAGGCTTGGTAATATCCTCCGAATAAACTTGTGGCATGGTCACAAAGGGACCTCCGTCCATTGGCCAATTTACGATTTGTGGAAGTTCAGAGATCTGGGTCTGACCATAAAGAATAGGTGCTGAGGACTTTTTTTTCCATGGCAATGCACCTAAGGCTACCATCGAAGAACCAGCATAGGTAAATGGTTTTTTCAAGACAGACATTGGATTCATCTTGACATCCACCAATTTCTTCACATGGTCCAGGGTATCACGGAACATGAATTTTGAGCGATCCAAAGTTCCAAAAAGGTTGGAAACTGCAGGAAACTTAGATCCTTTAATATTTTCAAAGAGTAAGGCAGGTCCTTGTGCATCATACACCCGCATATGGATAGACGCCATTTCTAGATAAGGATCAACTTCTTCTTTGATACGAATTAAATGACCATTTCTTTCCAGGTCCGTCACACATTCTTGTAAACTCTTATATCCCATAATAAATAGCTCGAATAGCTACAAATGTAAGCTAATAGTGGCAATTTAAGAAGGTTTAAAAATTATTGGTCAAGCTTGATGACCTGATCTAGAGGGGTAAAGGAAAAAAGCATATCGTTTTTCCATGAGGTATTGTCGATGGGATATTCTTTCTCCATCAGTCTTTTGAAATCGATGATATCTTCCTTGTGAATATGGTAAGCTTTCCGAAAGACCAAGCTCATGATAAAGTGTGGCAATAGAATACTTTTAACATCAGCATTCGGATACAGCATTTTCTTGTAAAGGCGGAACATTTCTTGAACAGTAATGGTACTAGGGCCTCCTATTTCAATTGTTTCATTGATGAAATGCTTATCCCAATCGACATTATAGATCCATCGCAATAGGTCCAAAGAAGAGATTGGGTTAAATCTCACATTGGCAAACAGCTTATCATAAGGCAGATATTTCCCATTGATCAATCGGTGCATGTATTTATCCAGGACACTACCCTTGCCTATCGCTAGGTTTTTGAGCACAATGGTGTAAGTGATATTAGACGATTTCAAGAGCGCATCAATATCTTTGATAAAGGGCTTATCCATCAATCTAGCGATATATACAATCCGTTTACCTCCATTGCGCTTAGTGAGCTCAATAAAGTTTTTCAACGTTATAAGTTCTAAATTAAGATTTACAAGTTCGCCTAATGTAGGAACATGAGTAATATATATAGACAAGCCAATTCCAGAATCGATAGAAAAACCATCAAATTCCTTCCCTTTTCTTAACAAATCAACTTTATCAAGCGTGGCTGTTATTGATTCGAAGACTTTCGATTTAAATAAATCGAGGTCACGAGCAATACCATGTACATTAAAGTCCTCCCTACTTAAGTTACCCATTGCCCGATTACCTAAATAGGAATTCAGACCAGATAATAACACTTCCATCTCACCTCCGGTATTTATTATATTTTATTAAATGCTAACAGAATTAAACTGCGAAAGTTTAAAATTTCTAAAAATTTTACAAAAAAAACAAAAATTAACAATTAATCACATTGTCTAGGGGATGTAAAAATTCGGGGCAGGCTTACCCCTAGAAGCATATAATAGCCTATATTTGTTAAGTAACGCATTTCTGGGAAAATAGTATGAGTAAAAAAGTAGTTCTTGTTTGGTTTAGGAATGATTTAAGGCTGCATGATAATGAAGTATTAACTGAAGCTATAGCAAAATCAGACTTAATCATCCCTGTTTACTGTTTTGACCCACGTTATTTCCACAAAAACAAATTCCAATTCAACAATACGGGCATAAAAAGGGCGCAATTTCTATTGGAATCTGTACTGGATCTAAAGGAAAAATTGCTAAGTATGGGCAGTGACCTGATGACCTTTGTCGGTAAGCCCGAAGATATCCTTCCAATATTATGCGCCAAATATGAGGTTAGTGAAGTTTATCATCATCGTGAAGTCGCTTCACGCGAGACGCAAATCTCAGAACTGGTGGAAGCAGCATTGTGGGATAACAAAATCAACCTCCGCCATTTCATAGGTCACACTTTGTTTCATAAAGAGGACCTTCCATTTCCGATCAAGGATATTCCTGATAAGTTCAATATTTTCAGAAAGAAAATCGAGCGAGAGAGTTCAGTTCGGGCACCATTGGTAGCACCTGATAAGATCTTAAGTCCTCAGCATTTGGAAACAACAAGCTTACCAAGTTTATTGGATCTCGGTTATTCAGAGGAAGAGATTAATCAATTGGGTTCGCAGAATTTCGAAGGTGGTGAACAAAACGGAATTGATAAGCTTCAAAACTTATTGGATCCGAGTTATGATAATTTCCAAAACTTCTCCTTAGTCTCTCCATACATTGCAATAGGGTCCTTATCGCCTATTTATGTTTACCATGAGATGCAGAATTCATCCTTAAGCCAAAACAAGAAAAGGTTTGATCGATTGATGACAATGTTGTTATGGCGTGATTATTTCCGCTTTATGTTGAAGAAATACCCGAATGTATTTTTTAAACTGAATGGCATTGAATCGGAGGCGAAGAATTCTGAGTCCATCAATGAAGAACTTGTTATGAGTTGGAAAACGGCCAACACAGGTGAAAGTGGCATTGATGAGATCATCCAAAACCTTTTGGACACTGGAAACATTACATATGCAGAAAGAAGATTGATTTCCAAATACTTCACCCAAGAACTAGGGTCAAACTGGTTGGCTGGAGCAAGTTTTTTTGAGGAACATCTTTTAGATTATGCCCCCGCAACGACATACGGTTTTTGGTCGCACATGGCAGCTGTTGGCACTAGTCCAAAAGAAAACAGCTGCGCTGACTGGCAAGACCTTGCTAAAAGATTATATGTTTCAAAATAAGAGATTAGGCATTAAGGCTGCTCTAAAACTTGACATTTCATTCTAAAAACCTTAAGTTTTATCAAAAATTGACTATTATTTATTTCTGATACAGAATAGACTAAAAAACATGCTAAAACATTGTATTTTATATCGATTAAATGCGGAAAAGTATGTTTATTATTTATAAATTTGGCAAAATTTTATGATCCCAATCCACATGGACAATTTGACATTTTTGAGTAATGCTGATTCGAGTTACATCGACGGTTTATATCAAGCATACAAGGCTGACCCGAATTCAGTAGATTTTGGTTGGCAGAAGTTTTTTGAAGGATTTGATTTTGGTCAGACCTCTGAAGGCGGTTCAGTTGAATCGGTTGAAGGAGTATCTGATCACGCATTAAAAGAAATCAACGTACTAAACATGATCCATGGTTATAGAGACCGTGGACACCTATTCACACAAACCAACCCTGTTCGCGAGCGCCGTAAATACTACCCTGGTAAAGAATTGGAAACTTTCGGATTATCAGAATCTGATATGGATACTGTTTTCAATGCAGGTGTGGAAGTTGGCTTAGGTCCTGCCAAATTAAGAGATATTCGTCAGCTGATTGAAGACACCTACTGTCGTTCAATTGGTGCTGAGTTTAAATACATTCGTAACCCTGAAAAAATTAAATGGTTGCAAGACCATATGGAAGCGGATAGAAATCAACCTCATTATGATGTTGACCAAAAGAAACGCATATTCAAGAGATTAAACAGAGCTGTTATTTTTGAGAGCTTCCTAGGAACCAAATTCTTAGGTCAAAAACGTTTCTCACTAGAAGGTGCAGAAAGCTTAATCCCAGCATTGGATTCAGTTATTGAAAAAGGTGCAAGCCTAGGAATTCAAGAGTTCATGATCGGCATGGCTCACCGTGGTCGTTTGAACGTATTGGCAAACATCATGGGCAAACCATACAAAACTATCTTCTCTGAATTTGAAGGCAAGATGTATGCTGAAGAAGATCCTGAATTACAATTTGGTGGTGATGTGAAATATCACTTAGGATATTCATCCGACGTTACTACCGAAGATGGAAAATCTATCCACCTTTCATTAGCTCCAAACCCATCACACTTAGAAACTGTAGATCCAATTGTTGAAGGTATCGTACGTTCTAAAATTGACATGAAATATAATGGAGATTCTTCGAAGATTGCTCCTATCTTAATTCATGGGGATGCTGCGATTGCAGGTCAAGGAGTTGTTTACGAGGTTACTCAAATGTCAAAACTTGAGGGCTACCGTACGGGTGGTACAATCCACATCGTAATCAACAACCAAGTTGGTTTTACAACAAACTATAAAGATGCTCGTTCTGGAACTTACTGTACAGATGTAGCGAAAATCTCTTCTTCACCAGTATTCCACGTAAATGGAGATGATGCTGAAGCCGTAGTTTATGCGATTAATTTAGCGGTAGAATACCGCCAAAAATATAAAACAGACGTGTACATCGATTTATTATGTTACCGTCGCTATGGACACAATGAGGCGGATGAGCCTAAGTTTACTCAACCATTGTTGTACAAAGCAATCGAGAAGCATCCTAATCCAAAAGATGTATATGCGAAAAAATTAGTGGATGAAAAATCAATTGACCAAAACTATGTAAAAAACATAGAGAAGGAATTTAAGGATTACCTTCAGGAGCAATTGGACATCGCTAAGAAAACTGATAAATTGGATGATGAGATTCCAATGTTCGGTGGAGCATGGAAAGGATTACATGCTGCTAAGAAGGCTGAGATCTATGAAGAAGTTAACACGAAGGTTCCTGCAAAAGAATTCTTGAAGTTAGCGAATGAGATCACTACCCTTCCTAAGGACAAAAAATTCTTCCGTAAGATTTCGAAATTGTTCGAAGATCGTGCTGCCATGGTTAAAAATGACAACTACGACTGGGCAATGGGTGAATTAATGGCTTATGCGACTTTATTAGATGAAGGAAAACGCGTTCGTATTTCTGGACAAGACGTTCAACGTGGTACTTTCTCACATAGACATGCTGTTCTTACATTAGAAGATTCTGAAGAAAAATATATCCCATTGGCAAATGTTAATGGCGGTGAGAGATTCAATATCTACAACTCCCTACTTTCAGAGTATGCGGTTTTAGGTTTTGAATATGGATATGCATTAGCTAACCCACAAGCTTTAACTATTTGGGAAGCACAGTTTGGTGACTTCTACAATGGTGCTCAAATCATTGTTGACCAATACTTGTCAAGTGCAGAGACAAAATGGAAAAGATCGAATGGCTTGGTGATGATGTTACCTCACGGTATGGAAGGTCAAGGACCTGAGCACTCATCAGGACGTATCGAGCGTTTCTTGGAATTATGTGCCAACGACAATATGATTATTGCGAACTGTACAACTCCTGCCAACTACTTCCACTTATTGCGTCGTCAATTGCTAAGAGAATTCCGTAAGCCTTTGGTGGTATTTACTCCTAAGAGCTTATTGCGTCATCCTAAAGTTGTTTCAAAATTAGATAACTTTACGAAAGAGAACTTCCAGGAAGTTATTGATGATTCATACGCAAAAGCAACTACCGTAAAACGTGTTTTATTCTGTTCTGGTAAAATCTATTATGATTTATTAGAGAGACAACAAACAGAGAAACGCACTGATGTTGCTATCGTACGGGTAGAGCAATTATATCCGGCACCAGTAGAGAAATTCCAAGCAATCCGTACGAAGTACAAGAAAGCGACCGAATTTATCTGGGTTCAGGAAGAAAATGAAAACATGGGTGCATGGCCATATTACTGCCGTATTTTCCGTAAAACTGATTTAGATTTTACAGATTATATCGCACGCACTGAAAGTGGTAGCCCTGCAACAGGTTACATGAAAAAACATGTAGCGCAACAAGAAGCGATAATTAATAAATCATTTGAATAAACAAAATGTTTAACCGTCCGTTGTAATATTATAGTATATTTAACGACGGTTTAAAAGAAGTAAATATGAGCTTAGAAATCAAAGTCCCTTCGGTTGGCGAATCAATTACCGAAGTAACCTTGGCCCAATGGCTAAAACAAGATGGTGATTACGTCGAAATGGACGAAAACATTGCCGAATTGGAATCTGACAAAGCAACGTTTGAATTACCAGCTGAAAAAGCGGGTATTTTACGCATAATCGCTCAAGAGGGAGATACTCTTGAAATCGGTGCTGTAGTTTGTACTATCGAAGAAGGTTCTGCTCCTTCAGGATCTGGAGATGCTCCTGCGAAAAAAGAAGAAGCTCCTGCGGCACAAGCTGAAGCAAAAACTGCTGAAGCTGCTGACGAGAGTCCTGAAACTTACGCTGCTGGCACAGCATCACCTGCTGCTGCTAAAATCTTAAGAGAAAAAGGTATCGACCCATCTACAATCAAAGGAACTGGTAAAGACGGTAGAATCACGAAAGAGGACGCTGAGAAAGCTCAGGCAGCTCCTGCGAAAACTGAATCTAAACCTGCTGCTCCGGCTGCTGCCGCTGCTCCAACAGCTCCAGCTAAAGCTGGTGAGCGCGTTGAACGTCGTGAGAAAATGAGCTCATTGCGTAAAACAATCGCTAAACGTTTAGTAGCTGTTAAAAATGATACAGCCATGTTAACTACATTCAATGAAGTAAACATGCAACCTATCATGGATCTTCGTGCTAAATACAAAGATACTTTCAAAGAAAAACATGGTATCGGTTTAGGTTTTATGTCGTTCTTCACCAAAGCAGTTACTACTGCATTGAAAGAATGGCCTGCTGTAAATGCTCGTATCGACGAAAATGAAATCGTATATTCTGACTTCGCGGATATTTCTATCGCTGTTTCTGCTCCTAAAGGACTTGTAGTTCCAGTAATCAGAAATGCTGAGTCTATGGCATTATACCAAATCGAAAAAGCAATTGCTGAACTTGCTACAAAAGCTCGTGATAACAAATTGACGATCGATGAAATGACTGGTGGTACATTTACAATTACCAATGGTGGTGTATTTGGATCAATGATGTCTACTCCTATTATCAATGCTCCACAGTCAGCGATCTTAGGTATGCACAACATCATCCAAAGACCTATCGCTGAAAACGGTCAAGTGGTAATCCGTCCGATGATGTATATCGCTTTATCTTATGACCACCGTATCATTGATGGTCGTGAGTCTGTAAGCTTCTTAGTACGTGTTAAACAATTACTAGAAGACCCAGCTAGATTATTATTGGAAGTTTAATTCCAATCCAGATAAAAAACAAAAGGTCGCCTGAAAATTCAGGCGACCTTTTGTTTTTTGAGAGATTCTTATTAAGTTGTTCCAAATTATTATATGCACCTTCAAGGCTCCTACATGTTACGTATATTCTTCTGCGCTATTTTATTGGTATTCTCATTTAATTCTTATGCCCAAAAGATCGGATTAGGAATTGATTTTTTTGGATATGCAGACAACAGAGAATATGGAGCACAGTATACCATTCCTAAAACCTTCTTCGGTGCGACCATCTCACCTAACGTTTATTTCCAAATTGAAGAAAACCATAGGATTTATGGAGGGGTTCATTTCAATCAGGAATTTGGAATCAATACTGAGAATAAAAGTCGAGTAAAACCTATCGCATATTATAATTACAAAACGGAAAAATTTGATTTTGCATTGGGATTCATGCCTCGATTTGAACGGCTAAAGGATATCCCTCGAATGGTGCTTGCTGACACCTTGATGTATGATCGTCCCAATATTGAAGGAATGTATTTCAATTATAAAAATGAGAACTTCAAACAAACGGTTTTTATCGATTGGATGAGCAAACAAGGTTATCAAAATCGGGAACAATTTGTCGCAGGCATAACAGGTAAGTATTCCTTAGGGAATTTTTATATCAGGAACGATGGAATGATGTACCACAATGCATTGACCAGCAATGATAGCATTGACGAACATATTCAAGACAATGCTGTAGTGATGCTTCGTTTGGGTGTCGATCTAAGTCATAAAACGGTATTTGACTCCTTGACTATTGATGCTGGAGCAGCCATGGGTTTTGACCGAGTGAGATCAGTATATGATATGCAAAAAGCTTCTGGTTTTATCTCGAATGTATATATGGGCTATAAACGGTTCTTTTTAGAAAACACCCTTTATTTAGGCGAAGCCCTAAACCTTCCGAATGGAGATTCTTTCTACCATCGTAAGACCTATGACCGATTGGATATAGGTTGGATGCCTTTTAAATCTAATCATATAGAGGGAAAGTTTACAGCCTCCTTCCATTTTTCACCAGGAAAAGTGGATAATCAACAGGTATTCACTTTGAGATATAAATTCGGAAAGCCAATCGTAAATTAATTTTCAGCAACCAGTTTATTGTGGATCATTCGGTTGTTATACTGTTGCATAAAAGACTCTAAATGCTTCATTAGCGAGTCCTGGACACCCAGCTCTTTACCTTTAAGATCATTCTCCAAGAACTTATCCGTTTTTAGATTATACATGGATTTTACTTCCTTATCTCCATAGGTCATGAAATAATCCCCCATAAAGAAGTTGTAAATATTCCCAATATTGCTAACTACAAAATTGTTCCTATCCGCTGACATGGCATCAAAGCCAAATGAAAAATATGGCTTATCATATTGCAAATAGTTCAATACGGTCGGCATTATATCAATTTGCTGAACTAATTTATCAGATACCCCTTTCAACTCTCCACCTGGGTAATAAAATATAATAGGTATGGCAAAGGAGTTCGGCATCGTATTGTATTCCTTAAAGTGAGTCATGCTTGCATGATCGGCACAGATAACGAACAATGTATTATTATACCATTTACTTTTAGAGGCAGTTGCAAAAAACTCTTTAAGGGCGTGGTCAGCATAGCCTAATGGTTCATGAAGGGCTAATGTTCCTTTCGGAAATTTACCAGCATATTTTTCAGGAACCTTAAATGGATGGTGTGATGATAAGGAGAAAAAACTACTAAAGAAAGGCTCTTTCATCTGGTCCATTTCTTTCGCCATATATTGCATAAATGGCTCATCCCAGATCCCCCAGACAGCATCAAAGTCAGCATCATTATTATATTCGTTCTTGCCGTAATAATTTTTTATCCCTGCCAATTGCATATAGGCAGAGAAGCCCATACTTCCATTGGGAGCACCATGGAAAAAGGAGGTTTCATAGCCTTCATCGGATAACAACTTCGCCAAACTGGTGGTCTTATTTCCGGAATAAACCGAAAGCACAAATGGCTCTCCAATAGAAGGAATCCCAGTGATCACCGAAGGCAATGCATCAATGGATTTGCGGCCATTAGCATAAGATCTCGTAAAAGTATAGGATTGTTGAATCAAGGAGTCCAAGAATGGTGTGTATCCCTTATAAGTTCCATTATCTAAATCCTTATTGAAAAAACCTATATGCTCTTTACCAAAGCTTTCCAAAATCAGGATAACGACATTTAATTTTTTGAATTCCGCCGAGTCTTTGGGCTGATGAACAACCGGATACATTTTATTCAACTCTTCATCCGAGAAGAAATGCTCCTCTTTTAGACTTACAGCCTTTAATGTTTTCAGAATGGAGAAGGGTGTATTCAGCACAATATTCATCTCCTCTGGTGATTTCACATAATCCCCAGCATTACTCAAGGTAATCGGACGTGTACTATGTGCCCAGCCACCACGAACTCCACCAACGAATAAAAATGCGACCGTAAGCAAAAGAACCAATTGAACCGAATAAAATTTCCAATTAAATGCAACCGGTGGTTCAACCCGAACTAAATCATATAGTTTGATCAATAACCAAACAATCAATGCAAAAACCAAGATTAGATACCAATATTCTAAACCAAAGTCCAGAAATAGTTTCAACAGGTTTTCCTCATTGGCAAACTGACCGAAAACAGTTCCTGTTGTCCTCTTTAATGTAAATGGATAATAAGCGAAATCTATCAGGTTTAATGCAATGCCAATACTATTGCACACTACAAAAACCCATTTCGTAATCTTGGAATATACTCGATTATACTTGAATGGAATCGGAAAAGAAACCAGTAGGATATATAAAATATTAATATACAATAAGGCAACTATATCGAATTTAATACCACCAGCCATCATGGTCATCAATTCACCGAATGATACCTGTGGAAACTGCGAAATATTAAAAGCGTAGAAACCTAACCTTAGAAGTGCATACAAAACCAGCATTAAGCCAAGGCGAATTGCCAGGGCTAAATAAGGTCCAAACCATCCTTTTAGCTTTATCATCTTAATACTTCATAAAGTCTTCATACACCTCTTGATAATAAGCTTTAGCCATATTTAATAAGCTATCTGCTTTGACTTGAGGATATTGTTCATTAGAATTATAGTTTATTCGATTTCCTACTCGATCATAGGAGATAACTTCCTCTGGACTGATGATTCCAAATGCATCCTTTGAATTATAAAAGGCTACTTGTGGCATAGTGGAATTAAATAAATCCCGACTCCACTTATATCGATCCGAAGGTAGATTCAATTGATTCAACAAAGTTTTTGCAAGGTCGGTTTGATTTCCGATTTGATTAAACTTTTTCCCTCTGTACTCCTCTTTGATCACATCCCCAAAAAACAACAATGGAATATGGAACCTCTGCGGTCTTGAGATATCCCACTTCTCTGCTGGCAATCGATGACCATGATCTGCAACCAAGACAAACAAGGTGTTCTTATACCAATCCTTTTTCTTGGCCTCTTCAATAAATTGAAAGACCGAGTGATCCGTATAAAAGGCTGTACTCTTAAACTTATTTACATTATTGTCCTTACCATACTTGTAATCCTCATACAGCTCAAAGGGCTCATGGTTGACCAAAGTAAAAATACTCGAAAAGAAAGGCTGTTTATCTTCATCCAGGTCTTCGATCATTTTTTCAAATACAATATGGTCATATACGCCCCATGATGTTCTAGGCAGCAAAGGACTGAAATTCATGATATCCACTACCCTTTCAATTCCATGGGTCAACATGTACGATTTAAAGTTATAGAACTCACTTTGTCCTCCGTGGTAAAATGAGGTAGTATAGCCGGCATTGAAAAACTCCTGGCCTATGGCAGGCATATTCTCATGCTTATCAATATACTTGATGATACTTTCTGGTCCTTGTGCTGGAAATCCACTGAATACTCCAACAATTCCTTTATCGGAACGGTCTGATGCTGCATAAATCTGATCAAAGAATACTCCCTTAGAAATCATTTCTTCAAAATGCGGGGTGATACCTTTTTCGCCACCGGTAGACTCGATGAGATCAGCAACAAAACTTTCCAATACCAATAAAACAACATTCGGTTGCTTGGTCTTCAGAATATTAAAGGAAGAGTCAGGATTCTCAATAAATGCTGGTTTTATTTTTTCTAGCACTTCACCTTCCTCCTGGAAGTATTTATATGGCGAACGCATTCTTTGGTTCCGAGTAAAATATTCCCTTAATAATGCATAATGGGTATTTACCGCAGCATGATTATAAAAAGTCTTCGACGAAAAATACGCCTTACTAGGATTCAGTGGAGCTCTTCCAAAGCCGCCACGGATAAACCCGAATAAAAATAAAGCTCCTATGAAAATCTGAATGCACAGCTTCCATATAGGTAGTTTTTTAGGAAACTCAACCCCTTTAAAAAGCCTTAAGAATAACCAATAACTACCCGCAGTCAATAATACAATTCCCAATACTGGAATCAGTATCGGAGTAGATTCCGCAGAAGCAGCAGCTCCGGCAGCATCTTCAGCAATTGCATCAATCGCTCGCTTGGAAATTTTATCCCCCCATTCTCTGTAAATATTTACATTGGCAAAGGTGACAATCTGATAAAATAATAGAATGACAAAGGTGTAAGCTTTTAAAAGCTTCCGTTTCAGAGTTTCATTAGAATAATAATTCAACAGCAAATAACCCAAGAAAGGCAATACACAGATATATGATGCTACAGAGAAATCGAGCGGTAGCCCATGAAAGAAAATCCTTAAAACATCGGTTATATTAGGGTTATCAAGCTTCTCCGAGAAAAAAATTAAAAATATACTGCGATCCAAGAAGCTCATCATTAGCCAAAAGCCGAAATAGAAGAAAAAGCCCCTTAAATCTTTGACAACATTTTTCATGTTACTAAAAAATTCAATCGCCAAATTTACATTTAATTGAAGATAGTAACAGTTAATTAACATTAAATTTTTAATTACTAAATCTAGGATATTTATTTACGGCTAACAGGTGGGAAATAAGGCTATAAATGCGTATTTTTGTAACCTTTTAGAACATTAATTATCATAATGAGCATAGCAAAAACGTACAATCCAAAAGAAGCTGAAGAGAAATGGTATTCCTACTGGATGTCAAATGGATTTTTCCGTTCGGTACCAGATGAGCGTGAGCCATATACAATTGTAATGCCTCCACCAAACGTCACCGGAGTCCTTCACATGGGACACATGTTGAACAATACTATTCAAGATGTATTGATCCGCCGTGCACGTATGCAGGGTAAAAATGCATGTTGGGTCCCTGGAACAGACCATGCATCCATTGCAACTGAAGCAAAGGTTGTCGCTATGTTGAAAGAAAAAGGAATCGAGAAGTCATCTATTACTCGTGAAGAGTTCTTGAGCTATGCTTGGGAATGGAAAGAGAAATATGGCGGTATCATCCTTAAGCAATTAGAAAAACTAGGCGCTTCATGTGATTGGGAAAGAACCAAGTTCACGATGGATCCAGACCTTTCTGAAGCTGTAATCGACACCTTTATCAAATTCTATAAAGAAGGTTATATCTATCGCGGAATCCGTATGGTAAACTGGGATCCTGAAGGTAAAACTGCCCTTTCTGATGAAGAAGTAATCCGTAAAGAAGTCAATCAAAAACTTTATTACGTTCGTTATAAAATCAAAGATTCCGATGAGTATGTGATTATTGCGACTACTCGTCCGGAAACGATTATGGCCGATACTGCCATCTGTATCAACCCCGCGGATGAACGGTATAAACACCTACAAGGAAAAACAGTTTTAGTTCCCTTGATCAACCGCGAGATTCCAATTATTCAAGATGAATATGTAGAAATGGAATTCGGTACAGGATGTCTAAAGGTTACCCCTGCTCACGATTTAAATGACTATGAACTTGGTCAAAAACACAATCTTGAAGTTATTGATATCCTAAATGATAACGGTACTTTAAATGAAAAGGCTCAGATCCTGGTAGGTGAAGACCGTTTCATTGCGCGTAAGAAAGTCGCTGTATTATTGGAAGAGGCTGGACAAATTGAGAAAATCGAAGACTATAAATCACAGGTTGGTTTTTCAGAAAGAACAAATGCTGCTATCGAGCCTAAGCTTTCCATGCAGTGGTTCTTGAAAATGGATACCCTAGCTAAACCGGCTTTAGAATATGTGGAAGACGGAACCATCAAGTTAATACCAGACAAGTTTTTTGCCTCGTATAAACACTGGATGGAAAACGTTAAAGACTGGTGTATTTCTCGCCAATTATGGTGGGGTCAAAGAATTCCAGCTTGGTACAATGAAAAGAATGAATGGGTAATTGCTAAAACTGAAGCTGAAGCTATACAGGAATTTGAAAGCCTAGGCAAATCAACTTCTGGAATTCGTCAAGAAGATGATGTTTTGGATACTTGGTTCTCTTCGGGATTATGGCCAATGTCTGTATTTGACGGTGTAAGAAATCCAGAAAATCCTGATTTTAAATATTATTACCCAACAAATGATCTAGTGACTGCACCTGAGATTTTATTCTTCTGGGTTGCACGTATGATCATTATGGGACATGATTATACCCAAAAACCTCCATTCCGTAATGTATATCTTACTGGAATTGTAAGGGATAAATTAGGCCGTAAGATGTCTAAATCATTGGGTAACTCCCCTGACCCTATTGAGTTAATGGAATTGTACGGAACTGACGGTGTTCGCGTGGGTATGTTGTTATCTTCACCTGCAGGAAATGACCTGATGTTTGATGTTTCTTATTGTGAGCAAGGAAGAAACTTTGCCAACAAAATCTGGAATGCATTCCGTTTGGTAAAAGGATGGGAAGTGGTAGATAAGGAAGCAACTGATTCGCAAAAGATGTCAGCAAAATGGTTTGAAGCGAGATTCAACCAAACCCTTGTGGAAATTGAAGAACATTTTGCAAACTATAGACTTTCAGATGCCTTGATGGCAACTTATAAATTAATCTGGGATGATTTCTGTTCATGGTACTTGGAACTGGTAAAACCTGCTTACCAAGCACCTATTGAAAAAGAAACCTATGAGACTGTAAAAGGATTATTCCAAAAGGTTCTGAAATTAGCGCATCCATTTATGCCATTTATCACAGAAGAATTATGGCATGATGAGATTTTTGGAGAACGCGATGAAAAAGATTGTATTATCGTTGCTGAATTCCCGAAATCACAAGGGTTCGACGAAAATATCATCAAAGAATTTTCTATCGTACAACAAATCATCTCTGAGGTTCGTAATATCAGAAATTCAAAAGGACTTTCTCCTAAAATAGCTCTCCCATTAGCTATCAATGCGACAAATATTGACTACAGTATTTATCAGGATAGTATCAAAAAACTAGCGAATGTTGAGGAATTAACCTTTGTAAAAGAAAAAGTTACGGGTGCCGTGAGTTTCTTGGCTGGTAAAGATGAATGTTATGTTGCTTTGGAAAATAATATCGACGTTGATGCCGAGAAAGAAAGAATCACCAAGGAAATTGAATACCTTAAAGGATTCTTGGTATCTGTAGATAAGAAGTTATCCAATGAGCGTTTTGTTCAAAATGCAAAACCAGAGATTGTAGAAAATGAGAAAAACAAAAAAGCAGATGCTGAAGCTAAGATTCAAATCTTAGTTGAAAGCTTGAATAGCTTAGGTTAATTCTCCAACAATAAAAAAAGCCTCCGTATTTTACAATACGGAAGCTTTTCTATTATGGATATATTTATTATTTATCTACTCGCAAGAATTTACCGTCTAAATCGAAAACCAAATCAGTATCATTTGCTAACTCTACTGCCATTACATCAATTTCTTTATCTACAGATTTAATATTTTGTCCGGCATAATTGGCATTGATATACTCTTGAACAGATGCCGGTAATACAGCTAATGGAACAACTACGTTGTCTTTCGTACTGATTTCTCGCCATTCGCCATCCTTATCAAAATCTATTTCCGTCTTATCTGATAAATCAACATCGAAGACAGTACCATCCGAAACAGGACTTTGTTTATTTTCTACATGTTGAATCGTCGCATTTGGAAAATGCTCTTCAATAAATTTCTTAGCAACATGTGGCAATACATCAGCTGGATTATTTGCAGGAATTGCTCCTTCCGTTGAACCTTCTGCTATCGCCGAATCGGCTGCATTTGAATTCTTTTTATTCTGATTATTACAGGCTAACATTAAAAATGCAGCTCCTATGATCAATAGTTTTTTCATACTTACTCCTTTTTCAAACAAACAAGCATAGACAATTTTTGTTTGAAAGGAAAATTCATTAACCTCAATAATTAATATATCACAGGATAAAATGACCCTCATCATATTGGTTTAATATTTAAGAAAACTTAATGAAATTTGATTTGTATTAGGTTATAAATTAAAATCTAGATTATCATGCTACTTAAATCATACTATCATGGAAAATTTTCTCAAAACCATCAAAACCGCTGTTAAACAGTGGTATCTGCCCTTAATCGTAGGTATTATTCTTATTGTTCTAGGGTTTTATGTGCTATCAACACCAGTAACCTCTTTTCTAGCATTATCATTTGTTTTTAGTATTTCATTTCTATTCTCAGGCGTCGCAGAAATTATTTTCTCCCTCAATAATAAAAATGAAATTGATGGTTGGGGTTGGTATCTGACCGGCGGTATTTTAAATACCCTTTTCGGATTGTTACTATTGAGCAACCCAGCAATCTCTTTGGCAACATTGCCTTTTGTAATAGGCTTCTTCGCCATGTTTAAATCCATCCAATATCTATCCTTCGCTTTGGACCTCAAACAATACGGTATTAAGAATTGGGGATGGATCTTATTCTTCGCCATCCTTGGAATCCTGTTTAGTTTTATCCTCCTATGGAATCCTGTATTCGCTGGACTAACTATAGTTATCTGGACTGGAATGGCAATTATCTCAGCGGGGATAGCATCTTGTATCCTTTCGTTTCAACTGAAGAAATTAAAGAATATCTCCCAAAGGACACCAGAAGACTGGAAGAAAAGATATGAAGAATTAAAAGATGAATATTATCGATTCAAATCAGAAAATCCATAACAATTAGCAATAAAAAGGGCCGGTTAATATCAGATATCAATCGGCCCTTGATTTTTATTTCGTTTCTATTTGTGTTGAATTTTCCTCTTCTTCTATTTTTGGAGGAATTAATTTATAAATCACCGGTGTAACAATTCGTGATAATAATGTTGAACTAATCAATCCTCCAATCATGACGGTCGCCAATGGAGATATCAATGGATTAGATGACCAAGCGATCGGTAATAACCCTCCAATAGCCGTTAAGGTCGTTAGTATGATTGGAAGGAACCGAATCTCTCCTGCCTTCTCAATAGCCTCATTTAAAGCCATCCCCTCACGTCTTAATTGATTGGTAAAATCCACCAACAGAATTGTATTCTTAACCTCAATACCTGCTAGCGCAACAATACCAATCGTTGCAACAAAGGATAAGGTGTTTCCAGTCACTAACAATGCCAACACAGCACCCACTACTCCCAACGGAATAACAGATAACACAATCAAGGTGCTCTTAAAGGTTTTGAACTCCAAGATCAACACCGCAATAAACATAAAGACGGTAATCAAAATAATAGTCCCAAATCCACCAAAAGCCATCTCCCTACTTTCAACCTCACCCCCCATTTCATAGGAGTATCCTTCAGGGAATGGGAATTTATCCATTTGATCGATAACTGAATTGATGACTTCATCATTTCCATAACCCTTTTTCACAAATGAATTCACCGAAACCGTTCTGATTTTATTCTTATGATAGATATTCGACGGAGACTCCTCAAATTCCAAACTTGCTAACTGAGATAATGGAATTGAAGTCCCAGCTACATTATCAACAAATATGCCTTCTAATGTTTCAATATTCGGTTCACCATTGCGCGGAACAGTGACCATGATATCATAATCATTGTCATCCGAATTAGGATCAGTATAGGTTCCTACGCTATAACCAGATAAGGCAACTCGAATCGTTTGGTCAATAGAAGAGGTCGGAACACCCAAAGCCATTGCTTTCTCACGATTGATCTTAACCTTGATATCGGTCTTATTGTTCTTGATAGGATTATTCACATATTCCGAACCTTCCGTATTTCTCAATAAATCCTCAACCTTAAATGCTAGTGATTGTAAGGTATCCAGGTTTTCACCAAGAATTCTAACCTCAACCGGAGAAATAATAGGAACTCCCTGTTCAAAATCTCGAACTTCAACCTTCGCTCCTAAATAAGGTGTCCATTTGGCTCGCAACTGCTCAATTAAAGCAATCTTATCCTTGGACTTAATATCATCATGCAACTGAACAAAGATATCCGCATAGGAAACATCTTCACGTGCCTGTTGCATATTGTAATACACCCTTGGATTTCCTTTTCCTACATTGGATGTATAGTATTTCACCTCCGGAATTTGCTTCAACTCCTTTTCAATCGCCTTAGTAATACTATCAGTGGTTTGAATATTCGATTGAAGTGCAGAATTGATATGGATCATGAATTGTGGCTTCTCAGAAGCTGGAAATAAACTAAATCCTACGATTGGAATCAATGCCAAAGACCCTAAAAATATCGCCAACGCAATGATTGCCGTACGGCCCGGATGTTTTAAGGCTTTATCCAAAAATACACCATAAGACTTATGGATCACCTTCTGCATCCCTCTCAAAATCGCATTTCCACCTTCATGCTCATGTGGCTTCAAAAGTTTACTCGATAAGAATGGAACAACCAATAAGGCAATAAACATCGAACCTATAACCGATGAAATTACCGCAATCGGCATGCTGCGGATAAACTCACCGGCCATCTCCGGCATAAATACCAAAGGCATAAAGGCAATTACTAAAGTCACCGTACATCCCAATACCGCCAATGCTATTTGCTCTGTTCCTTTGATAGCCGCTTCGATCTTACTGTAACCTTCGCGCATCCAACGCTCAATATTCTCAACGACCACAATACTATCATCCACCACCAGTCCTAATGCCACCACAAATCCTACAATACTCAATTGATTCAACGAATAACCAAATGAATTCATGGCAATCAAACCTATCCCCAAGGATAATGGAATGGCTATCATAACAACCAAGGAAGCTCGCGTTCCTAATGGCAATAAGGTAAATAGCACCAAGAAAATCGCAATTCCAAAATCTACAGCCAAGCCCCCAAGACGCTTATTGACATTATTAGCCTGGTCAAAATTCAATACCAAGTCAATATTTTCTGGAAGTCCAGCTTTAAATTCGTCCAGAACCTTTTTATACTCCTTCTGGGTATCGGAGATATTCATTCCCTCCTTTTGAGCAGCATTGATCAAAATGCAATGAAAGCCATTTAGTCGGGTGATATGGTTGTTTATTCCAAAGGATGGATAAACATCAGCTACGTCTTTTAATAAGATATTTCGTCCCTGAGCACTGGATATTATCGTATTCTGAATATCCTCAATACTCTGATAGTTCCCCGAACTTTTCACACTGAAGGATAAGCTACCAGCATTTACGCTACCCGCAGGAATATTCTGATTCTCACTCTGAACAGCTTGAATAATTCTGTTCATCGGGATACCCAATTCCGCCAGCTTTGCCTGTTTTAAATCTATGCGAACCTGCTGGTCCGGAAGACCGGAAATCTCCACCGCTTTCAAGGCCTTCACCTTTTCCAACTCTTGCTTCAGCTTATCCGCATATTTCTTCATGCTACTTTGTGAAGCATTCTCAGAAATTAAAGCCGCCTGGATAACACTCACATTCGTAGGGTCGATTTTCAAAACCTCCATACTGTAGATATTATCAGGAAGCTCCGAACGCGAAGCATTCAATTCACGTACTAACTCCTGATATTTATCATCATAGTTTTGACCATATTCAAATTCAATAAAGAAAAAGGCAACACTATTATTGATGGTAGTTTTTATATCCTTGATATTGTCTAGTTCATAGAATCTAGCTTCCAAAGGTTTCACCACCAATTGTTCCATATCCTTCGGACTTGTCCCAGGATGCACTACCAACACCGGAAAGGATACTCCTTTCATATCAGGGTCTTCAGCTCTAGGCATGGTCATCATCGAAGTGATGGCCACCACCATGATCATCAAAACCATGATCATCGTAAATTGGTAATTCTTAATAGGATATCTTATTAAGCTCATGATTTCTGGTTATGATGTTATTTTTTGATTGTAATTGCTGATCCATCCAACAAATATGGACTGCCGGATATAATCAAGGATTGAGCATTCTCAAGCCCAGACTCTACCAACACATCATCATTCTCTATTTTGGAAACCTTAATTTTCTGACGCTTTGCCTTCTTACCATCTTCGGTGACAAAAACATAACCCTCACGACCATTGCCATCCAATAAGGCTGAGAATGGTATTCTCCATTGATTTCCTTCTTTCATTCCGGAACTTTGGATAATAGACTTCCCAAAAATTCCTGAAGCCAACTTATAACTTGGTTTTTCTTTTAATTCCAGGAATATGCTGAAGGTTCCGGATTGCGGATCTATCCCCTCAGATTTTTTTGCGACCACCGCATCCAAGGTATCCGTAGGCATCGCGTCCGTACTAATCTTGGCAGCATCACCAACTTTGATTTGGCTCCACTGCTGATCTCCAACACCTACTTTCAACTGCCATTTTGCATTCCCAGCACCATTCACTTGCAAGATTGGTGTTCCAGGCCCTACAACCTGACCTTCGTTCGCCATCTTTGCCAATACAAAGCCTGAAACCGGTGAATAAATATTTGAATATTGTTGATTAAAACTTACCGATTTCAAGTCCTGCTGTGCTAAATCCAATGCGGTTCTAGCGTTTTGCATCTGCTCCAAGGTTGCTACACTGTCTTTGTATAACTTGCTTGCCCGCTCATAATCTCGCCTTGCTTTCTCAACTGCCAATCGAGCCTGACCTGCTTTCGCATCCACCTCCGAACTTAAAACTGAAGCCAGCAATTGTCCCTTACGAACCGCATCGCCTTCCTTCACAGCTATCTTTGAAATAACTCCCCCATTCTTAAAACTCAATACCGTTTCATCATCGGTGGTAAATACGCCTGTCGCTTCAATACCCGTTTCGCTGGACCCTGTATTAATCGGCATCAACCTTACTGGGATAGTATCCTGAATAGCAAGCTCCGTTTTTCGCTCCGCATTTTTACAGCTTAAAATCAATGCTGCCGAAGCAAGTATTATAGTTATGTGTGTTAATTTCATGTTCTTTATTTTAGTGGGTATGATGCGTTTTCTCTTTCTAATTTAGCCATGGCCGATAATAGTTTAAAGGCTGCAATGTTATTCGCCATTTGGGAATTCGTGTATTGCGAACGGGCATCAATGGTTTCTATATAGGTGTTCACCCCTTCATTGAAGCCTCGTAATATTAGTCTTTGATAGGTTGAGGCGGCCTCCATCTGAACCTTCGAGCTTTCATAATTCTTCTGCATCGCTAGCAATTCATTCTTTGCCAGCGCAGCCGATAAGCCCAATTGTTGCTTCGCCTGATCTAATTTATTTTGTGCCTCCGCGACTGCAATCTCATTTTCCTGAATCTTTAACCGGTTTCTATTGCCTTGAAAAATCGGAAAACTCATTTGTGCTCCCACCATAAAATATTGTGAATGTCGGCTTACTCTCAATCCCTCGGCTTGCGAACCTAAATCCAAAAAAGCACTTACCTTCGGTACAAAAGCTTGCTTACTCATTTCTACCAAAGATTCCTGAATCGCAATATTACCTTCTAAAGATTTCAATTCCTCCCTGCCTTCGATATCAACTGATAACTCCCCAGTCTTCAAATCCCCTGACCTATCCTTTTCCAAATCATAAATAATCTCCGCATCTTCCGAACGGTTCAGCAAGGAATTGAAGTAATACTTTGCATTCTTAATTTGTTGATCGGCTTCTGCAATTTTTGATTCATGCTGCGCAATCTCCGCATCTGCCCGAATCACATAAGCTGGTAATCCCTTACCTGCTTCCAATAACTTCTGATTAACCCTTCTTCCCTCTTTAGCCAAGCCTAATGCATTAACATAAATCTCCTTAGCCTGTACCGCACTCAAATAATTGAAATAGGCTATCTTGATATCCTTGACCAACTCCCTTTTATATAGCTCAGTCTCTGTTTTACTCAACTCCACCATCTTCTCCCGAACAACCTTATTATGCTTGATATCTGTATTAATAATTGGAACCGAGGTTCTTACCTTGGCATCATAGTAATTCTTGGGCAAGAAGGTAATCTGCTCATTATCTATCTGAGGGAAATTATCACTTTGCGTCAACTGATTTAGCGTGGTATATACAGGATTCAGCATATCGCCGATGGGAAGATCAATGGATCGACCACCATCAGCATGTGAATAAGTAAGGTCAAAGGTTATATTAGGCAAATACATACTCTTGGCAACTTCAAGACCATTCATAGCTCTTTTCAGCGATAAATCCTTCTGTATAAGAACTAAGTTGCTATCCAAACCCTGCTTGACATATAGATCCAATTGAGGCTCCTGCGCAGACGCCAGCCTAAATGAACCAACAAGAGTTATGATAATAATAGATAGTGTGTGATGTAAATTCATTATTAACAGTGTTAACTATATGTTCAAAAAAAACTATTTCGATGAATTGATCAAACCGATTAAAATTTGAAATGAAGAATTCAACATCTCTTCCATTTCACCCGATTGACCAAATACGTCTGAGATACAATCCAAATGTTGGGTAATATGTAAGGAAACCAAACCATGTACTGAACTCCATAACTGAATGGTTATAAAAACAGGATCCATACCCTTAAAATAACCCAAACTTTGACATTCAACTATTGTATGCTTTAATAACTCAATTACCAATTCGCCTTCCACCCATGAATTATCCCCTAACTGTCCATTCAAAAAGGATAATGGCTCCCGCATCATAAACATAACTTGGTAATACTCTGGATGCGAGAAAGCAAATTTCATGTATATCCTGCCCAAGGCCTTCAACCGCTCAAAAGGATCTTCAACCGTCATCAATGGCATAAACTGATCCTTTAACATATTAAAACCTACTTGATGCAAGGCATATACTATATCACTCTTATCTTTATAGTATAAATAAATAGTAGTCGGACTAAACCCTATTTCCTTTGCAATCTTGCGAATCGATGTCGCCTCATATCCCTCCTGTACAAACAGCTTCTTGGCAGCCTCCAAAATCACAGTCCTTAAATCTTCCTTATGTTTTATTTTCTTTTCCACCTATAATATCATTACAAAAACAAAACTACTTAACAGTGTTAAGTAGTTTAAATGTTTTTTTCACAAAAGACATTATTATGACAATCCCATAAAAAAAGGGTAGCATTAAAATGCTACCCTAATCAACTAACCACAATTAAACTTACTTCACTTCAATTAATCTCTTTGCTACTTTCGCTTCTTCTTTCTTCCCAATTTTGATATCTAAAACCCCGTTTTCATAACTCGCGTCGATATTTGAATAATCAACAACTTCCGTAAGTGTAAATGATCTCGAGAAAGAAGTGTAACTAAATTCTTTTTTACTGTATACTTTACCCTCTTCTACTTTTTCTTCTTGTTTCTCTACAGAAATATTGATCACATTCTTATCAACATTGATCTTGAAATCCGATTTCTGTAAGCCAGGGGCAGCTACTTCGATGTTAAATGCCTCTGCTGATTCTGTAATATTTACCGCTGGAACGCGTGTTACTAAACGGTCCGTGATAAATGAATCATTAAATAAATTGTCAAACACGTTGTTTACAAATGGATTGACAGCATCTGTGTTGTAAGATTTTCCTGGTAACTTAATTAATGCCATGTTTAATTCCTCCTTATGTTTTATTTATTTTTTTCTTGTTATATCATCCTTTAATCAACTAACGTACCAAGGCCAGATAACATTATTCGCAAGACAATTTGTCTTGTAATAAAGAAATTAAACAGCCAAAATGACCGTTTTAATAAACTTAGGAAATCAGAATATTAGGGAATTAAGCTAGAAAGAACTAACTAATCTTTTGAATAAGAAAGGGATACGACAGAATTCGCCAGGTCACCTCCAAAAGGAGGATTTACTTTACGAATGGATACTTCAATTTGTTGAACATGGGAATATTCTTCAACAACTCTATTTAAAATATCCTCAGCTGCTGATTCGAGTAATTTACGACGCGGGCTCATCACCTCCACCAAGATGGCATACAACTCTTCATAATTAACCGTATTCTGAATCTCTTCTGAATCTGGATTATTAAAAGGAAAACTTACAGAAACACTTACAAAAAACTCATTACCCAAAACTTGTTCTTCTTCATAATATCCAATCGGAGAATAAAATCGAACTTCTTCCAGGGCTATTTTTTGCGTGATTGTGACCATTCTTACTAAAGTTTTATGAATTTGCTTATTAAAAATAATGTTTTTTCTTATATTACCATAACAAAATACTTAAACCGATGTTAAAACACTCTTTACTAATAGCATTATTTGCGGGCGTATCTTACGCTGGCGCTCAGACCAAATTCCAACCTCAGGATACCGAGTTTTATGAACCTGTACCAAGGGTGGTAAACACTAAAGCAAATGCAGCTCCTTCGGATGCCATTGTGTTATTTGATGGAAAAAATCTTACTGAATGGGTCAGCGATAAGGATGGTAGTAGCCAACCTCAATGGACCATTAACGATAATGTCCTGACAGTAAAACCAGGTTCCGGTGGAATACATACCAAAAAAGACTTCCAGGATTTCCAATTACACATTGAATGGAAAAGCCCTGAAACCATAAAAGGAGAAGGCCAAGGTAGAGGCAATTCTGGAATATTCCTGCAAGGGAAATATGAACTTCAGGTCCTTGACAATGACAATAACAAAACTTACACCAATGGTCAAGCAGGTAGTATCTATAAACAAAGCCCTCCCCTAGTAGAATCTAGAAAACCAGAAAGTGGATGGCATACTTATGATGTAATTTATACCGCACCTAGATTCAATAAAGATGGGCAACTGATCAAAAGAGGATTGGTGACTGTTTTGCATAATGGCGTATTGGTGCAAAACAATACTGAAATCCAAGGAACAACGGAATACATTGGATTACCTAAGATGCAAGCACATGGCGCGGGTCCTATTGGACTGCAAGACCATGGTGACTTGGTTTCCTTCAGAAATATCTGGATTAGAGAACTGTAGTTCTTGTATCAAGCATAAAAAAATGGGGTTAATTTGATTAACCCCATTTTTTTATGCTTGATTATTTCAACAACTTGACTTCATACAAGTCTTTTCGTCTATCTTTTAATAGCTTGACTGTACCGTATTCATGCAGATCCCGCAAAGCATATAAATCTACGTCTGCAATCAATACCATCTCGGTATTTGGAGTTGCTTCGGCTTTGATCGCATTATTTGGAAATGCAAAATCTGACGGTGTAAATACTGCTGATTGCGAATACTGAATATCCATGTTATTCACGCGTGGTAAGTTACCTACCGATCCTGCAATGGCTACATAACATTCGTTCTCAATTGCTCTAGCCTGAGCACATGAACGAACTCGGATATAACCGTTTTGTGTATCCGTCATATAAGGAACAAATAAGATCTGCATCCCTTGATCTGCTAAAATCCGACTCAACTCCGGAAACTCCACATCATAACAAATTAGTAATCCGACCTTGCCACAATCCGTATCAAAAACCTTCACCTCTGATCCGCCTACCAAGCCATAATACTTCATCTCATTCGGAGTAATATGAATCTTCTTATACTGATCCAAACTACCATTTCGATGACACAGGTAACTTATATTATAAAGTTTTCCTCTTTCCATGATTGGCATTGATCCCGAAATAATATTCACGTTATATGAAACTGCGAACTGCTGTATGCGCTCAACGATTTCCTTGGTATGTTCAGCTAATTTCTCCATCGCCAAACGCTCTGGCAATTCGTTGTAAGGACTCATCAACGGACTATTGAAAAACTCTGGAAACATAATAAAGTCTGTTCCATAATCACTCACTGTATCCACAAAGAACTCGATTTGATCATAAAACTCCTCTAAATCCTTAAATAAGCGCATCTGCCATTGAACCAATCCTAAACGAATCGTTTGTTTGGTTGCCGAGTTGGATGGCGCATCAGGCTCGTAATAAATATTATTCCATTCCAAAAGCGTAGCCACTTCCATCGATTCAGAATCCTCAGGAAGATAATTCTTCAAAATCTTCTTTACATGGAAATCATTGGACAATTGAAATGTTAAGGTAGGATCATATATTTCTTTACGTTTTACCTTCTCAATATAAGTCCTTGGAGTCATATTGTCGGAGTAGTTATGGTAATTCGGAATCCGCCCTCCAGCAATAATCCTTTGTAAGTTTCTTTGCTCACACAACTCTTTCCGCTGATCATAAAGCCTTCTTCCTAATCGAAGTGATCTGAAATCTGGGTGCACAAAAACTTCGATTCCATAAAGGGTATCTCCATCTGTATCGTGTTTATCAAATTTACCATCATCAATAATGGTGTAATACTTATCATAAACATTTGTTTTTCGAGAATTTAGGATAATAGATAATGCACAAGCAACAACTTTCCCATCTACCTCCACTGCAATTTGACCCTCAGGAAAAATATCTATAAGGTCAACAATATTTTCTTTCGTCCATGGATCGCCAAGACCATGATAAGCCTCCTCCATAGAATTCTTTAAATCCTTATAATCTTTTTTACTAAGGTTTCGTACTTTAATATCCATTTTTATTTGATTGAAATGCCAGAAACGGCAATATTATCATTTAATCAAATCCCATTCCAATTTTTAGCGTTTTTAGGGGAACTCTTTAATATGAGCCGATTATAAGAATTCCCAACCCTATTGTTACAGAAAATTCAGAAATCATGATTTATTGTATTTCAGTAAAAAACTTTAAAAAACAAAACATTCAGCAAATATTTTAAGAAAGCAACCTTAACGTTTTGGAATGTTTTCTTGATATTATGAAAACAAACAAAAAAGAGCTGCCGATGGCAGCTCTTTTTAAGTGCTATGAAATAATTTTAAGCTTCGCCTTTTGGAGTACCAAAGTTTAAAGGGTAAGGCATATCCTTTGGTTGGATAGTCCCATTTTGTCCTTCAAAACGGCTGATATTCTCCTGCAAAGCCTTCATTAATTGTTTTGCATGTTCTGGTGTTAAAATAACCCTGGACTTGACCTTAGCTTTAGGCACTCCTGGCATAATTCTAACAAAATCAACTACGAATTCAGTGTTTGAATGCGTGATGATCGCTAGATTAGAGTAAACGCCTTCGGCTACTTCTTCTGTCAATTCAATGCTTAACTCTTGTCCTTCTGGATTTAAATTAGGGTTTTCCATGTCTAATTTTTTGTGCTTTATATTTTATTTACTAAAAGTTCTAAAATCTTGATTTTTCTTAATGCTTAAGACCATCTCATAGATCAAACGAATAACATTATCCACATCATCTCGATGAATCATTTCAACAGTCGTGTGCATGTAGCGTAAAGGTAATGAAATCAATGCAGATGGCACTCCTCCATTTGAATAGGCAAATGCATCTGTATCTGTTCCTGTAAACCTTGAAGATGCTTGCCTTTGAATCGGAATATTATTCTTTTGCGCAACCTCAATTAATTGCTTGTTCAGATTAATTTGTACCGCTGGGGCATAAGAAACAACTGGCCCCTTGCCACATGCAAGGTCTCCCTGCGTAATCTTATTGATCATCGGTGTATTCGTGTCATGGGTTACATCCGTAACGATCGCAACGTTGGGCTTAATATAATTTGCAATCATCTCAGCACCACGCAATCCAATCTCTTCCTGAACTGAATTTACAACATATAATCCAAATGGTAATTTTTTCTTGTTTTCTTTTAGTAATCGAGCTACTTCAGCAATCATAAAGCCACCAGCACGATTATCTAATGCTCTACCTACGTAATAACGATTGTTTAAAATCATAAACTCATCCTCATAGGTAATTACACAGCCTACATGAATCCCTAATTCTTCAACTTCTTCCTTTGATGTACAACCACAATCCAAAAAGATATTCTTCAAGGTAGGGCTCTCCTCTTTTTCTCCGGAGCGGGTATGAATCGCCGGCCAACCAAAAACAGCCTTTACGATTCCCTTATCCGTATGGATATTGACGCGTTTAGAAGGTGCAATCTGATGATCTGAACCTCCATTACGGATTACATAGATCAATCCATCCTTGGAAATATAATTCACAAACCATGAGATTTCATCCGCATGTGCCTCAATGACTACTTTATACTCTGCCTCAGGATTGATGATCCCAACAGCAGTACCGTAATTATCAATATAGGTCTCATCAACAAATGGCTTGATATAATCTAACCACATGCGTTGTCCGCCCCATTCAAATCCTGTCGGTGAAGGATTATTTATATATTTTTCAAAAAAAGATAAGGAGGCATCTGTAACTACAGAAGCTTGCTCCTCTACTTTTGTTCCTTTCTTTGCCATAGTGTATTATTAATTCTCGCAAAATAAGTATTTCCGCTATTTTCGCAAAAATAAAATCCGAAACCTTATCTTTACCACACATTTTTATTACAATATGATCGATATTTTAAGTTTTATTACTTGGGGACCTGAGCCTGAAATCTTTAAAATTGGTTCCTTTGGCGTTCGTTGGTATTCTCTATGTTGGTTGTTGGCTTTCGTCGTTTCCTACTTCCTGATGCTAAAAATCTTCAAGAGAGAAGGGAAATCTCAAGAGTTATTGGATAAATTGACAATCTATATTTTCGTAGGAACCCTCCTTGGTGCTAGACTTGGACACTGTTTCTTCTATGATTGGGCTTACTATAAAGAGCATTTTATTGAAATATTTATCCCATTCCAAAAGGTTAATGGAGCTTGGGAATTAACAGGTTTCACAGGTCTCGCCAGTCATGGTGGAGCTATCGGAATTCTAGTAGCTCTTTGGCTTTTCTCTAGAAATACCAAAACAAACTTCATGTGGATTGCAGATCGGCTGGTATTGGTAGTACCTATTGCAGGAGCATTTATTCGACTTGGAAACTTCTTCAACTCAGAAATGATTGGTAATCCAACTGACCTCCCTTGGGCAGTCGTATTTACACATATCGATCAAATCCCTCGTCACCCCGCTCAAATGTATGAAGCAATCGCTTATGTCATAATTTTCTTCATACTCTGGGCTATGTATCAGAAAAATAAAGATCCTAAACCAGGTAAACTATTCGGAATATTCCTGATCCTGTTATTCGGTGCTCGATTTATTATTGAATACGTAAAAATCGACCAAGTAGCATTCGAAGCTGGTATGTTATTAAATATGGGACAAATACTAAGTATTCCTTTTATTCTGCTAGGTATCTTTCTGCTACTCAGAAAACCTCAAGAAAACAAAAAAGCTTAACACAATATAGCCCTGCAAAATTGTAGGGCTTTTTTTATTATTTTTTGATGACCTTAACTTTAAAAAACAACAGAAAAGTAACCCTGCTTATCCTTGGACTATTATCAGCAATTGGTCCTTTCTCGATTGACTTATACCTCCCTGCCTTTGATGTCATCGCCGAAGATTTCAACACCTCCGTTGACCAAGTGCAACTTACACTAACTAGTTACTTTATTGGTATTGCCTTTGGCCAAATGATCTATGGCCCTTTATTGGATAAATATGGAAGAAAGAAACCATTACTCGTTGGTCTTGCCATCTACTTTGTAGCATCCTTATTATGTATTTTCACAAAGGATATCAACCACCTGATCATCTTAAGATTCTTACAAGCCTTAGGAAGTTGTGGCGGTATGGTTGGAGCTCGCGCCATAGTGACGGATTATTACAGCAGCCGTGAAGCTGCGAAAGTTTTCAGCTTATTAATGTTGGTGATTGGGGTATCCCCTATTCTGGCACCAAGTATCGGAGCCTTTATGCTGGCTCATTTTGACTGGCATTATATCTTCCTATTTTTAGCCTTACTTTCACTTTTTATCTTTATTGCTACAGCATTTTTCTTGCCTGAAAGTTATGCCGGAAGTAAAAGCTTTTCTCTCGCCCCAAAATCTATTTTAAACAACTTTTGGCAAGTTGTAAGCAATAAAATATTCCTATCCTATTGTTTGATCGGTTCTATTGCTTCTGCCGGCACATACGCTTATTTAGCAGGATCTTCATTCGTCATGCAACAGTTCTTTGGTCTAACCAAACAAGAATATGGAATTGCTTTTGCATTTGTAGCCTCCGCAATGGTTATTGCGACCCAGTTAAATAGATACTTCCTCAAAAAACATAGTAGCGAATATATCAGCAGGATGGCCAATACCTGGCAAGCCTTTATTGGGATATTGATGATTGTGGCCTTAATGACGAATTTATTGAGTTTCCCAGTCATGCTAATTTTAATTTTCTGCTTCTTATTTGGGCATGGCTTTATTTTTCCAAATACATCTGCAGTAGCCCTTACCCCATTTAAAGGTTTAGCGGGTAGTGCCTCTGCTTTATTAGGTTGTATTCAAATGGCAATCGGAGCACTTGCCTCCGCATTGGTAAGTTTCTTCCATAATGGAACTGCCTGGCCTATGTTATCCGTCATGTGCGCAGGAGGAATTTTATCTCTAATACTGCACCTGATGGTCAAAAATAAATTTCAAAAAGAACTGGAAACTTCCAGCAATTAAACGAAGATATTATAAAACAAAACGATCATTATACATCGGGTATCACCAACAGCCATGAAAGTCACGGGCTCATAGTCCCAATAGGCATTTAGCCAAAACGGTATCTTAGTACCAATAAATATAAGACCTATGGCTGTCAGCGGATTACCCTTTATCCTTGATCGTGGTTGTGGACTGGATGTCCACAAAGACACAGTAGTTGCTACCATTAAAGGTAGTGATTTTGATACAGAGACAAAAACCTTCTTAACTTTTACGGATGACCTGTACAATTTAGTGGAATGGCTTCAGGCTCATTCCATTACACAGGTTGCCATGGAGAGCACTGGAGTTTACTGGCGACCGGTTTACGCGGTTCTGGAAGACTATTTTCACATCCTACTGGTCAATGCCCGGCATATCAAAAATGTTCCGGGACAGAAGACCGACAAGAAGGATAGCGAATGGATCACCAAACTGCTTCTTTCCGGTCTACTGAAGGGAAGCTTCATCCCACCACAACATATCCGTGAGCTCAGGGAGCTTTTCCGACATAGGCGCAAGTTGATCGCTATGCGGACCGCAGAAAAGAACCGGTTACAGAACATCCTTGAATCCGCCAACATCAAACTGCGGAGCGTGGTCAGCGACGTATTTGGGGTAAGCGCCATGGAAATGGTCCGGGCCATGGCCAAAGGTCACCTCGATCCTTTGCTATTGGCAAGCATGGCCAAGGGTTCGCTGGTCAAGAAACACGCAGAGCTACTTAAGGCACTTACTGGCAAGATCACGGATCACCACCGCTTCATGTTGAACCTAATACTGCAATCCATCGATCATATCAATCTACAAATAGCACAATCAGAGGCTCAGATGGAACAGTACGCAAGGATCATGCACCAGGAGCTGGAACTACTGGAATCTATCCCTGGAGTATCTTCCAGGGTGGCACTGGGAATCGTTTCAGAAATCGGTACGGACATGGCTCAATTTCCAACACATCAGAACCTTTCTTCATGGGCTGGGGTTTGCCCGGGCAACAATGAGAGTGCAGGAAAGAAGTACTCCTCGAAAATAACACGTGGAAACAAGTATCTCAAGACGACGCTCGTGGAGGCAGCATGGGTGGCCTCTAGATCCAAGGTAAATCCATTACTTGCGATCAAGCATCATCAAATCGCTGCACGAAGAGGTCAGAAGAAGGCAACAATAGCCATCGCACATAAGATCTTGATTGCAGCATACCATGTCCTGAGGGACAAGGAAGCCTATCAATTGCATCCACAGGACAAGAAAATACTTGAAAATAGACGACTTAAAAGAATTGACAGATTACAGAAACAATTGAGTACCCTTAAGAACACGTCTTACAAATAAAAGATCGACCTTTTTTTGGTGGTTGGACTCCCCGAAAATAAAACTGATATCAGACGTTAAGAACCAACAGTTGATGCCTTTAGAGCTCGTAGAAAAAATTATACTCTTGTTTTTATTAATCAAGTCATTTCATCATAAATAATCATACATAAGAAACAGAAACAAAATTATCCGGACAAAAAATAGACCCTTGAATAATCACTGGTCTAATATTTTATTGGATTACTTAAAAAAAACAATAATAACTTTCAGAAAAAAAAGAGAGGAATAATTCCTCTCTTTCTGTTTTATCTTGATATAATGTTAGTCGTTCTTAAAACTTTCTAAACCTAATCGATAACTATCCAAACCAAAACCTAATATCACACCCTTGCAATTTTTAGATAAATAGGAATGATGTCTAAATTCTTCACGTTGATGGACATTGGAAATATGAACCTCAACAACTGCAGTATTAATCGCAGCAATCGCATCTGCAATAGCAACCGAAGTATGGGTATAAGCTCCAGCATTCAATACAACTCCATCAAATGAAAATCCAACTTCATGAAGTTTATCAATGATAGCGCCCTCTGAATTACTTTGAAAATAATGTAACTCTAAATCCGAAAATTTAGACTTCAACGCTTCAAAATAAACTTCAAAGGATTGATCACCGTAAATGCCTTTCTCCCGAACCCCTAATAAGTTCAAATTCGGTCCGTTTAGGATTAATATCTTTTTCATGATTTGATTTTATATGCTAAAGATACTATAATCCTAAAAATCTCCATAAAGATTACGGAAACTTGAACGTAATCCTACCGTAATCACTCCAGATTTTTGAGTCGGCTCATCTTCAATTCGATTATAACGTTGGGTATAACCTACCTCAAATCTCAAATTATATTTCGGATTTAATACATAAGCGGCTCTCAAATCTGCATAAAACAGATCATTCTGAACCCCTTGACCAATTTTGTTACCATAGGTATTCGGCGCAGTGTTATAAGATTGGAAGATATCGCCGCCATAGTTGATAGGAACTCCAAATTTACCTATAGGGTCTGTGCCATATCGGCTATATAATCCTTGAACAGAAAAATCTAAACGGTTCCACGAATAATTCGCAATACCAACCAATTCTCTAAAGTTTGCCCCTCTTGGATGCGCCAATGGCTCCCCTCTATTACTATAATTGGATATGGAAACAAAGTGCTGATAGGTATATGGACGAACGGCATTATACTCTCCCAAAATATTCAGATTTCTTACCCCGAAAATATTGAAAGCCTTCGCCCCTAACTGTACTCCCCACTTATTATGTTTATAACCATTATTCGAGAAAAATTCCTTCGCAGTAAACTCTCCTAGTAAAAACTGTCCATAAGCTGTTAAGTTATCCAACACCTTATATTTTGCATTTAATCCTAGGAACATCTTATCTGGAGATGAAATATTATTATTCTCTACTGGTCTAAGGAATAAAACCGGATTCAAGTAATTAAAATCAAATCCGCGATGGCCTGCTTGATTGCGATTAGCCCAAATTACTGATTGGAAGAATCCTAATGACAAGCGATTCGTCACATTCCAATCTAAATATTGAAATGCCCCCCATTTAATGCCGTCTCCAAACCTACCGCCTGAATTTAATGAATCCACGCGGGGATTATTCGGATCGGTCATATATGCCCATATCGAGGTATATTGTACATTACCTACTTTTCCCGTAAGCTTTAAGTGAGCCATGTTCGATGAAAAGTCAGATAATAATACCGAACGATAACCATCCCCAATAAAGTTCTTATCATAAGCTAAGGTCGCTTGAAAATAATCACTAAAATCATAAGTGAAATTGGCTGTTGCATACATCCAATCCTTAGTTTTATTCAAATGTCTTTTGGACATTGCCTGACCAGGTACCACTCGTGATTCCTTGATATAATCATCTATATACCGTGGAAAAACCCCTTGGTTTTCAAAGAAATTACCGTAAAAAGTGAATTTATCCTTAATAGTAACTCCTGCTTGAACCCCACGGGTGTTTAACCAGGTCGTTCTCTTATCTTTATCGAGCATCTCTGTCCCGATTACAAAATCAGGTAAAACATCCAAATAAAAAGTATGATCTTCTTTTTCAACCTGAACTAGGTGTTCATTGAATATCTTCCGCATAAACCAATTGTCAGAATCCACCGAATTCAACGATTGAATCGAATCCATCTTCTCTAACAAGCGACCCTTAAATAAATAAGGCTTCGAGGATGTATGATAACGGGTATTAGGCGAATATAACTCTTCATCATACTTTTGGTAATGTTGGTAAGAGTAAGGTTGATTCTTGACTTGTGCTTGCAATGTGCCGAAGGTACTAAGACTTAGTAGTCCGACGATTGCATAGGATAACGTCTGTTTCATAAATTATTATTAGTCGAGATATTTGAGCAATACTATCAAATTTTATTCCTAAAAACTATCAAAGGTACTTTTATTAATCGAGCTAAACATAATTTTACCCATATTAATAGCTAAAACGTTTATTCTATGCAAGGGAAAATCAACGACAATTTGTATATTGCTACCTAATTAATTGTAAAACTATTCTATTATAAATATGAAGCGTAGAACTTTTCTTCAAAATTCAGCCCTATTAGGGGCTGGAATGCTCGCCAGCAAATTCACTTTTGCTGAGGGAATTAATGATTTTCCGGTAGTCCGTACGCCTGTTAATAAACGTCATTTCAGCAGTAAATTGGTGGAAGACATGATCAAAGAATTTCAAAAAAATGTAGCAGATAAAGAATTAGGATGGATGTTTAATAACTGTCTTCCTAATACTTTAGATACTACGGTATACGATGAATCCAAAGGAAACCGCAAATTAACTTATGTGATTACGGGTGATATCGACGCCATGTGGTTAAGAGATAGTAGTGCCCAAGTTTGGCCGTACATTCAATTTGTAAACAAGGATCAAAAACTAAAAAATATGATCCTTGGTTTGATCAATAAGCAATCAGAATGTATCAATATTGACCCTTATGCCAATGCTTTCTATAATGATCCGACCAAAAAAGGAGAATGGTTTACCGATCATACTGATATGAAACCTGGAATGCATGAACGTAAATGGGAAATTGACTCATTATGCTACCCTATCCGTTTGGCTTATCGCTATTGGAAAGAAACTAATGACACTACCCCATTTGATGAAACTTGGGAAAAAGCACAGGAAGCAACTCTTCGTACATTTAAAGAACAACAACGTAAGACAAGTTTAGGTCCATATAAATTTGAAAGAACAACTTCCAGAGGCTCAGATACCCTGCAGGTAGATGGCTATGGCTATCCAGTAAATCCTGTTGGACTTATTGTATCTAGCTTCCGCCCCTCTGATGACTCCAGTATCTTTGGATTCCTGATTCCGTCAAACCTGTTTGCTATTGTCAGCCTTCGCCAATCCGCAGAAATTCTGAAAAAAGTGAAAAACAATACCGCCTTGGCTGCCGAAATGGAAGCGCTGGCAAACGAAGTGGAGCAAGCTGTCAATCAATATGGTATTATTGACCATCCTACTCACGGACGTGTTTATGCTTTTGAAGTTGATGGATTTGGAAGTTATTTGATGATGGATGATGCCAATGTTCCTAGCTTATTAGCTTTACCTTATCTAGGTGCAGTCGATATTAACGATGAAGTCTACCAAAGGACAAGAAACTTTATCCTTTCCGATAAAAACCCGTTCTTCTTCAAGGGAAAATTTGCTGAAGGAATTGGTGGTCCACATATCGGTCGTGATATGATCTGGCCAATGTCTATTATTATGCGGGCCAATACTTCTACAAATGACGAGGAAATCCGCCAATGTGTGCAAACATTAAAGAACACCCATGGAGGTACTGGATTTATGCATGAATCTTTTCATAAGGATGACCCTAAGAAATTTACCAGACATTGGTTCGCTTGGACCAATACTTTATTCGGTGAATTGATGTGGAAATTATACAAAGAAAAACCAGAACTTTTAAAAGCTTAACATAAATAATGCCCCCAAATTCGCCTAGAATTTGGGGGCATTTATTATAATTTTAAAATTAATTTTAACTCCGAGGTTCTGCTTTAACAACGTAATAAATTCGTTCTTCAGAACCCTCCTTCATTCCTAATAAAACAATATTATTTTTCTCGGTTTGCCATATTTTTACTGGAAAATATCGACTCTCTAATGGATTCTTGAAAAGCTCCGCATATTTTGCTACCAAGTTTGACTTATTTAGATCACCAGTATAAGTATATTGACTTTCTCCATAATTTTTATTGATACATTCAGTTAAGGTATTATAAGATATTATAGAATATTGATCCCGCCCAGTACTACTGCTATACATAAACTCTAATCTAGCTGATGGCTTATCTCCTGTAATATCACTTTTTAAATTTAAAAGGGTTTTGGTATATGAATTTTCTGCAGAATTAAAGATCTCGTCCTTACCTGCCTTCCAATTTAGCCCTAAAAAGTCCCTTGAATTCTTGACAATAAAATTAATGGAATCTCTTCTTACAATAGCCTTGTTCTTATATCCTGAAACATAAAGCTTGTAAGTACCTGGAAAAGGAAATGCAAAACCAACTTTTATTGAATAATTAGTGCTTGGTTCAGGTTGATAATATTGTTTTGGGATCTCCCAAATAATGGAATCATAGGCCGCCATTAAAAATATACCAGTTTTTAGGTCATTTGCTTCTTCCCCTTCCAATTGTAAGGAAGCTAACGCATTTTGAAAAATACTCACACTAGTATCTTGTGAAGTAATAATAAATTTGGGATATTCTACAGAAGGCTCAGGCTCAGGCTCTGGTTCTGGATTTGGATTTACATTATCCTTTGAACAGGAAGCAAATACGGCTAATAAAGCGATTAATAAAAATGTGATTTTTTTCATAAATAATTTTGTAATAATTAATTTTCGTTTCTTTAAGTAATAATATCGTCTGCCTTTAAGATATCATCCAGCATACATATAAATGACGGATTTTATTACACGTGGTTTAATTCATTTTTACGAATTAATATAAACTTAACACTGAACTTTAATCCCGATAAGAAACCACTCAGTATCATTAAAAAAACTACTGTTATTTAATAAAAAATCTCCATTAAGTAAATTAATTTATCTTATCAATAATCAACACCCAATCTGTTGAATTCTTATTATTGGGAACATGAATCTGCATTTTCTCCTCTACCCTAACGATCTTCTTTCCCACTAATTCACCTGTTTCTGGCTTAAACCATTGATACCGGATGTTTTTACTAGGAAACTCACGCATATTGAGGTTAACGAACTTATTATTCGGTAAATATATCATAGCATAGGTTTTTTCGGAATCGGTAAATGCGGTCATAAAATTCTTAGCTTCTATCGAATCCTGATTCAGGATCATCAATTGATTTGGTATTCTATTTTTTGAAGGTCTGGAAAGAATCAATTTCTTCAGGAAGCCAGCTTGAAATGCAGCAGGTCTATCCATTGCCTCTTGCCAATTTCGATCTGGGTAATTCACAGGCAAAAAGGAAGGTCCATAAAATTGCCAAATAGCATGGTGACCATAGGTCACCCCAAATCCACCCGCAAATACAGAGCGATAGAGTTGTCTTCTAACTTCCCTATCCCGAAAATATCCTTTCGAAGGATCCCATCCATTCCATGGATTGATTGGATGATCTTCATAACAAGGTTCCGCATCCAAACTGGGCTTCTTTGGAAGCAATCTCAAATCTTTCTGTATTAAGTCCCAAACCCGAACATCCAACCTCGCATGACCAGACTGAATCATATTGAAATCCATCCACACCTCTTGGTGCAACATTGGACTGCTCTCCCAAATATATCCTCCGGGATGAAATGATTTTAAAGTTTTCTTTCCAGAGCCCGCATCCAACCCTGCGGCCATCGAGCGATAAACCTCAAGCCAGCTTTCTTCCAGATCAGCTGCTGGCCGATCTCCTCCTAATATCCAGAAAATATGATTGTACTTTTTATACCGCGCTCCTAAAAGCCTCCCAAATTGATGCGCATTTTCTTTGTTAAAAATCACAGGCCCAGCTCCGGAATATTTCAAAGTCACCTTATCACCCCAAGTAGGAAGAATTGCCAAATACATCTCGCGCTCCTGGGCAAGTTGAATTACTGAATCTACCAATTTAAAATAAGCTTCGTTAAGTCGTGTCGGATCCTCGTTTATTAATGCTAAGTCACCATATCGATTCGGAATTCGAATTCCATCCAATTCCGCCAAGATTACACATTGGATGACATTAAATCCTTTAGCCTTTCGGTTATCCAGGTATTCTGTAATCTCCTCAATTTTTAATCGGTGAAATAATTCCCAAGCCGTATCTCCTAGCCAAAAAAACGGCCTTCCATCTTCAAATTCCAAGGAATGACCACTGCTAGAAACTACAATCGAATTTTCCTGTTGGGAGTAACAGAAACTGCTAAGAAAAATAAGAAATATTGGGATAGTTAGTTTTAGGCCCATCATACTTAAAGCTAAGATTATTTTCTTGCTTTCCCGATTTATGCAATAATTAACCTCAAGAATTTTTCCAATCATTTGCAATTGAAATCAGAATGAACAACCTTTGTATCAATATTTGAAGAAAGTTTATTTACATGTCTCAACAAAACAACCCTGGTCCTATTGGCATTTTTGATTCTGGTTATGGTGGTCTTACGGTTTTCAAGGAAATCCATAAACATCTCCCTGACTATGATTATATCTATTTAGGGGATAATGCCCGTGTACCTTATGGAACCAGATCTTTTGAAACAGTATATGAATATACTAAAGAATGTGTCTTTAAACTCTTCGAACTGGGATGTAACTTAGTTATCCTTGCTTGCAATACCGCCTCGGCAAAAGCATTAAGAACCATTCAACAAAACGACCTGCCCGAAGGGAAGAAAGTTTTAGGCGTAATACGCCCAACCTCAGAGGTCGTCAATCAATTTACAAAAAGTAACAAGGTCGGGATCCTGGCTACTCAAGGTACCGTCAATTCAAATTCCTACGTAATCGAAATCAATAAATTCCATCCCGATATCGATGTCTTTCAACATGCATGCCCATTCTGGGTTCCTTTGGTTGAAAATAATGAACTTAATAGCGAAGGTGCTAATTTCTTTGTCCAACAAGATATCCAACAATTATTGCAAGCATCACCTGAAATGGACACCATCCTTTTGGCTTGCACCCATTACCCGCTCTTACTCCCACTGATTCAAAAATACGTCCCAGAAGGAATCAATATTATTTCCCAAGGAAAACTCGTTGCTGAAAGCCTAGTGGACTACCTCAAAAGACATCCTGAGGTGGAAGAAAAATGCTCCAAAGAGAAATCTCTTCAATTTTTCACGACGGATGATCCCGAAGATTTTAATGAAAAGGCTGAGATTTTCTTTGGTAAAAGGATCTCTTCCAACTTTATTAAAGTGTAATAAAAACCATTCGTTAAAATAAGTTAATAATCTAATATTTAAAGTTTTATAAATTATTTTTAGGTATTAAATAATACCTATATGAAATTCCTATTGCTACTTTTTCTCTTGTTTTCAGGTTTGCAGATTCAAGCTCAAACAGTAAAAGGTAATGTTAGGGATTCGCAAACAGGTAGAATTTTATATCGGGTAAAAGTGGAAAGCAGCAAAGCTGTAGAATTCACCGACCATCAAGGAAATTTCTCGATTGCTGTGAACCAACATGATAGCCTGAGAATTCATCTTAATAATTATGAAGTCCTCAAGATCAACCTGTTCATGGAAACTAAGGAAAAAACCCTCACATCCATTTTGTTAAAACCAAAATATATCGAGATTGAAGCCATCAGTGTGGAAGGAAAAACAAGTAAAAAGGACTCAAATCAGGTAAATCTCAATCTTAATATTCCCAAAACACCAACCTTTAGAAAATACGTCCTCGGGCGTGCTGACATGTCTGGAAATCCAAGAGGTTTTCTCGCAAATGGTAGCACAGCGACCTTGTTTACAGTAGATTTGCTCGCGGTTAAAAGAATGCTCTTTAAAAGACCTGAAAAGATACCGCTAGAAAAACAATTGGAAGCCGATGAGTATACCATGCAGTATATTGATATGACTTTTTCCGTGGAGTTAATAAAAGAAATGACCGGCCTTGAAGGAGATGAGGCACTCATTTTCCAAAATATCTATAGGCCTTCAATGCAAGAATTCTCCGAAATGTCTGAATAGTTTTGAGGAAAATCAAAAGTCCAAAAAATAAAAACGCTGCCTTGGGCAGCGTTTTTATTAAGATGCTTTAGCTTGTAAAGCGATCGCATATAATTTTATTTGTTTTACCATGGACAATAATCCGTTGGCACGGGTTGGCGAAAGATGTTCTTTCAAACCAATTTGATCAATAAAATATAACTCGGCATCCGCAATTTCTTTTGGACTATGACCTGATAATACTTTCACCATTAAACTGACCAATCCTTTCGTGATAACCGCATCTGAATCCGCAGTAAATAATAATTTACCATCTTTCATTTCCGGAACCAACCATACTTTAGATTGACAGCCCTTGATAATATATTGATCTTGTCTATCTGATTCATTGATAATCGGAAGCTCCTTACCTAATTGAATGATGAATTCATATTTCTCCATCCAATCTTGATAAAAGGAAAAATCCTCAATCAATTCATCTTGTATTTCATTTATTGTCATATTCTTTTATACTAACATAGCAACGGCTCTCTTTACGCCGGCTACCAGTGCATCGATTTCTTCTTTGGTATTATAAACTGCTAAACTTGCTCGAACTGTTCCAGGGATGTGAAATTGCTCCATAACCGGTTGGGCACAATGATGACCTGTACGAACAGCAATTCCTAATTTATCCAAAAGAACCCCAATATCATAAGGATGGGTGCCATCTACAACAAAGGAAATCACAGATGATTTTTCCTTGGCTGTTCCGATAAAACGAATCCCTTCAACTTCTTGTAATCTTTCTGTAGCATACTGCAGAAGTTCATCCTCGTATTTTTTGATATTATCAATACCTAATTCATTGATGTAATCGATTGCTGCATTTAGGGCAATCCCCGCTTCAATATTGGGAGTACCAGCTTCAAACTTAAATGGTAATTCATTATAAGTTGTCTTTTCAAAAGTAACATCCTTGATCATGTCACCTCCACCCTGGTACGGTGGCATTTTATTCAACCATTCTTCTTTCCCATAAAGCACACCAACCCCAGTTGGACCATACATTTTATGTCCTGAGAATACTAGGAAATCAACATCCAGTTCTTGAACATCGATCTTGATATGTTGTACAGCTTGTGCAGCATCAATTAATACCGGTACATTCTGCGCATGAGCAAGTTGAATAATTTCCTTGACAGGATTGATGGTTCCTAAGGCATTAGAAACATAATTAACAGAGACAATCTTTGTCTTTGAAGTCAGCAAGGATTTATAAACCTCCATATCCAGCTCTCCGGCTTCGTTCATCGGGATAACCTTCAATTTAGCCCCCTTTGACTCACAAACCATCTGCCATGGCACAATGTTGGAATGGTGTTCCATTGCGGAGATAATAACTTCATCCCCTTCTTGTATAAATTCCTGACCAAAACATGTAGCAACCAGATTAATACTATCGGTTGTACCCTTGGTGATTATGATTTCGTAGTCGTGCTTTGCATTGATAAATTCCTGAACTTTACGTCGAGTAACCTCAAAGGCATCTGTTGATATCTGACTTAAGTAATGAACACCGCGGTGAACATTACTATTCATGTCCGTATAATAGTTTAGGATTGCATCAATTACTGCTTTGGGCTTTTGCGTAGTCGCCCCATTATCTAAATAGACTAAAGGTTTCCCATTTACCTCACGTTTCAAAATTGGGAATTCCTCGCGTATCGATTTGATGTCTAGTGTATCCAATTCTTGATATTTTTATTCTTTTACAAAGTTAAGATATAATAAAACATATCGGGCAATATTAAAGTTATTTATAAGTAATAATCCTAATTAAGGATGGAAATAAAAAAATATTAAATTATTATTAAGTCGATATTGATTACCTTTGTTTAATTATGCAAGAACTACCTTTAAACTTACCAGAAGGCTCAAGAAAAGAGGTTATGACCTATTTGGAACCTTTCATGTTGAATGAAATGTCCGATTATTTAAAACCTGTTGAGGATATGTGGCAACCGGCTGACTTCCTTCCGGATGCAGGCAGAGATACTTTTTTTGAGGAAATTCGCGATTTACAGGAAAGCGCTAAAGAATTACCTTATGACCTGGTTGCAGTCCTAATCGGTGATACTGTCACGGAAGAAGCTCTTCCAACCTATGAGTCTTGGTTAACCATGGTAGAGGATGTCAATAAAAATGAACAAGGTGGCTGGATGAGATGGGTACGCGCATGGACTGCTGAAGAAAACCGCCACGGTGACTTGCTTAACAAATATTTGTACCTATCGGGTCGAATTGATATGAAACAGTTTGAAATCTCTGTACAGTATTTAATTAAAGATGGCTTCGATATTGGTACGGGTGCTGACCCTTACAGAAACTTTATTTATACTTCTTTCCAGGAATTGGCAACCAATGTATCTCACCGTCGTGTGGCTGCATTATCCAAAAAAAGTGGTGATAAATTATTGGCTAAAATGTGTGGTGTCATTGCTTCCGACGAAGCAAGACATGCCAAAGCTTATATGTCTTTTATCTCCCATGCCATGGTCGTTGACCCTAGTGAAGTCATGATTGCTTTCGAGGATATGATGAAGAAAAAAATCGTTATGCCGGCTCACTTCTTAAGAGAATCTGGAGAACCTCAAGGTGGCGCATTTGCGCACTTCTCAGATGCAGCTCAACGTTTAGGTGTTTATACAGCAGTGGATTATGTGGATATCCTAAAAGAACTTTTGACAGATTGGAAAATTGATCAGGTAACTGGATTGAATGAACAAGGTGAAAAAGCTAGAGATTATTTAATGCGTCTTCCTGACCGTTTATTACGTCTGGCAGATCGTATGAAGATTCCAGAAAAAGAATATAACTTTAAATGGATTTATTAATCCTATAAAGATCTTTGAAAGGGCTGTTATTAAACAGCCCCTTCTTTTTTACAGCACATACAATAGGATTTCATCCCCAAAACCTCCTAATTAATTCCCGAATCCATTACATCCATTTTAGACAAAATAGTTTCAGTTTCGGTTAATTAAGAAGTATCCCCAGCCATATTAATGCGTTATTTTTATAAAAAATAACCTGATATGATATCTTCACAAAAATTCTTCCCGCTACTTTTTTTGTTAGACTGGAGTATCTGTGCACATGCTCAACCCTCCCCAACTCATAATCTGAACTTTACTAAACTTGCTGAACGCTGGGATGAGGCTATTCCATTAGGAAATGCTGAAATCGGTGCCTTAATCTGGAAAAAAGATAATACCCTAAGGTACTCTCTGGACTGTGCGGACCTTTGGGATGAGAGAAAAGCCTTGGACATCGAAAAACATGATTTTAAATGGGTCCAAGAACAGGTGTTCAATAATACTTATCAAAATGCACAGCAATGGGGTGATCGGCCATATGACGCTATTCCCTACCCCACTAAGTTACCAGCTGCTGCAATGACTTTTGACCTCGCTAAACTGGGAACCGTCAAAAGCAATGAATTGAATCTGGCGGATGCTACCAATACTATAATTTTTGAAAACGGCATTCGAATTCAAAACTTTATTCACGCAACCAAACCAATTGGTTATTTTGAAATTACTGGAAACAATCAGGAATTACCTTTGCCTAATTTGATCCCACATAGCTATGGTGCTTCCGCGACAGATAATGGGCAACAGTCTGTCGTTGAAGGTCAACGACTTTCCAGATTAGGCTATCAACAGGGAACATTAAAAGAAGGAAATAATTACCAAATTATCCATCAACCAACCTATGATAAGCGATTTTTTGAAGTATTACTTGTGTGGAAGAAGGTTTCTGCAGATCGCATAATTGGCTTATGGACGGTCTCTGATAATCATTCCGCCCAATTGGAATCTAGCTTGGAAAGAATTGAAGATGGTAATTTCAGAAAGGAACATACGGCATGGTGGCAGAACTATTGGGCCCAATCTAGTATTCGCATTCCTGACCCGGTATTGGAAAAACAGTATTTCCTGGAAATGTACAAATTTGGCTCTGCTGCAAGGAAAGGTGCACCGGCAATCACCCTACAGGCCGTATGGACTGCTGATAATGGAGGCTTACCTCCTTGGAAAGGGGATTTCCATAATGATTTAAACACACAACTTAGTTATTGGCCAGGATATACAGGGAACAAGCTCGAAGAAGCTGCTTCCTTTACCGAATGGTTATGGTCAATTAAAGACATCAATAAGGAATTTACCAAACAATATTTCAAAACTGAAGGGCTCAATGTCCCGGGAGTATTGACTCTAAATGGGATTCCTATGGGAGGATGGATTCAATATTCACTTTCCCCTACCGTAAGTGCTTGGACAGCCCAACATTTCTACTGGCAATGGAAATATAGTATGGATCCCGAATTCTTAAAAAATAGGGCTTACCCGTACACCCAGGATGTTGCAACCTATTTGGAACAAATAACGACCAAAAGAAACGGAAAACGCTATCTTCCTATCAGCTCAAGCCCAGAATATAATGACAACCGGATAGACGCCTGGTTTAAAGATTGGACCAATTTTGACCTAGCACTTGTACATTATCTCTTTGAGTCCGCAGCAGATATCAGCAATGCCATGGGTAAAAAAGATGAAGCCCAGAAATGGCTAAAGATAAGAGCTGAATTTCCTGAATTCGCTCAAGATCAAACCGGATTACTAGTTGCTCCAGGATTTCCTATGGAACACTCCCACAGACATATGTCGCCTTACATGGCAATTTATCCAATGGGAACACTCGATATCAACTCAGCTAAAGATAAACCTCTTATTGAAAAATCCTTACATCATTTGGATACCTTAGGAACCAGAGCTTGGGTTGGCTATTCCTTTTCTTGGATGGCAATCCTGCATGCCCGCGGAAAGAATGCGGAATCTGCATTGGACAACCTTCAAAAGTTTGCCAATAACTTCTGCTCTATCAATTCCTTCCATTTAAATGGTGACCAGAAAGGCGGTCAATTTTCGAATTTTACCTACAGACCGTTCACCCTTGAAGGGAATTTTGCCTTTGCTCAAGGAATCCATGAACTGATGATCCAAAGCAAACAAGGCTATGTTGAATTGTTGCCTGCAATCCCAAATACATGGCAGGATTATTCATTTGAAAATTTGCGATCTGAAGGCGGTTATTTATTCAGCTCTAAAATTGTCGATGGAAAAATAAAACAATTGAAAATCAAAGCTAATCACAATGGAACATTGAAACTCAGAGTAGAAAAAAATCTCGTAAACAGTTCGGGAAAAGCATTGAAAAAAGCAAATAATTATTACCATATTCCCTTGAAAAAAGGCGAAGAGATTCTTTTAAAAGAAGGATAGAAATTCATTCTAATTACCTATAAAAAAAGCTGTCAAGTAATTTTGACAGCTTTTTCTTTGATTCTTATATGGGCATACTATTTACCATAATCTGGATTTTGCACTAATTTCCCTTGACTCTTGTCAATCTCCGTTTGTGGCAAAGGCCACTTATAAAACTTAGACTCGAAGGAATAAGGAATGATACCATCATTCACATTATTTAATACATCTTCAGCAATCTTCCATCGTTTTAAATCATAGTATCGCAATCCTTCAAAAGCCAATTCTATTCTACGTTCTTTCCTTAATCGTTCTCTAAATTGTTCTTTAGATAATCCTGTAGGCAAGTTAGGCATGCCTGCCCGCTTTCGAACAAGGTTGATATAAGAATAGGCTTTACTGCTAGCACCGTTGAGTTCATTTTCAATTTCGGCAGCATGCAACAAAACATCGCCATATCGCAACATCACCCAATCTTGCTGGCTTCGCGTTGCATAGCCATAAGGCACCAAATCCGGTGTCAGAAATTTCTTTAATCCAAAACCTGTTGGAGCTCCATTGGATGGTCGATGCGTTTTCCCATCTGGCCAAACAACTGTGCCCTTAAATATAGTTTTCCCTAATCTGGGATCCCTATTTTTGAACGGATCATTCGCATCTGTCAATGGTGAAACCCCATAAGCCAATCCATCTGTATAATCATATGCATCCACTAAATTTTTCAATGGACTTACCACAACCCAATCCCCATACCACATATCCATTTCGGTAGAATTGTTTGGCGCTAAGAAGTTAATGGAAAATAAAATCTCATTACTACTTTTTTGAGTTGCATCCTTAAAAGGACCTTCATAATTTGCGTCCAAACTATACAACCCTTTGCTAATGATCGCATTGGCAACCTGTTCAGCTTCTTTCATTTTTGCTAAATCGGCAGCAGTTTTCGAAGTGAAACTATCATTCATCAAAACTCGTAGTTTCAAGGCCTGAGCAGAAGATCGAACAGCATGTCCCGGTTTCGACAAATAGGATACATCATCAAGTGTCGCAATAGATTCATCCAAATCTTTTATTATCTGCGCATAGATATTTTTACTATCTGTTTTTTCCTGGAATTGAGTTTCCAAATCCAATGGCTCAGTCACCAATGGAACAGATCCATAAAACATATATAATTGGAAATTATAAAAAGCTCGAATAAATTTGGCTTCGGCTTCATAGTTCTTACGGTCCACATCCGAAATATCAGCCATGCTATATTCACTTAAATTCTTCAAAAAGATGTTTACTCTCGCAATTCCTCTGTAAGAAGTTGAATAAATCGTAGAGATATAGCCCCCAGTTGTGGAAGATATATTTCCTTGAGCGATATTGCTGCTATTATCGTAATTGTGCTGCCCATAACCATTATCCGTGATGTTGTCAAAATTTGGAGCACCATATGAATACTGACTAGCTTGCAAGGTTGCATATACAGCTGTCAATGCAGATTCTACATCGCCTTTGGTTTTCCAAAATGAACTTGGGGATAACTTATCGGTGGGGTTCTTATCAAGATAATCCGAACATGAACCCAATGAAAGGGCTAAAGCTGGGATTAATAAATATTTATATCTGAATTTCATAATAATCTATTTTAGGGTTATAAACTAAGTTGAAGACCAAAAGAGTAAATCTTATTTTGAGGATAATTCAAAAAGTTTCCATTACCTGTACGCTCAGGATCCAAACCTGGATAATCCGTCATGGTAAACAAATTGTCTCCTGAAAAATAGGCTCTCACCTTGCTCAATTTTAATTTGTTGGTCAAAGTCTCTGGGAAAGTATATCCTACAACCAAATTCTTAAACCTTAGGAAGCTGGCATCTTTTAAGTAATAAGATGAGTTTCGGGTAATTTTTTCACCTCCATCCCAACCCCAGTATATTCTTGGCATCGTTTGCGACGGATTCTCTTCAGTCCAACGATTTCTCCAGTCTACTGTAGGCACAGCACCCTGTACAAATGGAATAGTCCCCCAATTGTTTACAAATACATCCCGCTTATAAACCCCTTGGAAGAAGGCCGAAATATCTATCCCTTTCCAACTTGCTCCAATATTGAAGGAATACTCAAATTTTGGAAATGGATTCCCTATAATGATTCGGTCATCATTATCAATCTTGTTATCATTATTCTGATCCTTATATTTTATATCACCCGGTAAGGTTTTATCGTTGAACTGTTTTGGTGAATTATCAATCTCGCTTTGAGATTGAAAAATACCATCCATTTCTAGCATGTAGAAGCTATCGTAAGGTAATCCTTCACGTTTCATGGTATAACCTGAGATTTCTTCAGCTCCAAAAGTGACTAACTTATTTTTGAACTTATCAATCATAAAGCCGAAATCATAAGCTAATCCTTCCATCGCTCCAGACTTAACCGTATTTCGATAACCTACATTCAGTTCAATTCCGGTATTCTCCATCACTCCTCTATTGACATAAGGCGCCGATAGACCTACTAAATCAGTCAACTGAGAAAGTCTTAAAATATCGGATGTCGTTTTGCGGTACCAGTCTGCTGTAATTGTCAATCCATTGAAGATGGCTAAGTCTACCCCAATATCCGTGGATTTAGTAGTTTCCCATTTGATATTCTGATTGGCTAAACCTAACTGGGCAACCCCTGGAATTAAGGTGGCATTATCAAATGAATAAGCTCCGGTTAACTCCAAAATACTTTGGTAAGGATAGAGTCCAATATTTTGATTTCCTAATATCCCGTATGAACCCCTGATTTTAAAATCATTTAACCAGGTCCAATTATTCTCACGAATAAATGGTTCATCTGAAACTCTCCATCCTGCAGAGATGGATGGAAAAGCTCCCCATCTATTCTCAGGATTCAAACGGCTGGTCCCATCGTATCGAACATTCAATTCCAATAAATACCGATTCAGATAATCATAGCCTACACGTCCAAATAGGGATTGAATCGCCCATTCCTCAGTATAACCTCCTGCCGTTTGGACTGCTGCACTTCCTGCATTCAATTCTTGAAGGTCATTGTTCAGGTACTGCTCTCTATACCCACTTAAATTTTCAAACTTGGAATTCTCCTGGCTATAACCGAATTGTAATTTTAAATTATGCTTCTCCTGAAAACTGGTTTCATATAATAAATAAGAATACAAATTGGTATAGATCCTTTGCTCTGAACGATTGATCAATCCTTTCCCTCCTGTATCCAGGTTGGTCATAAATTCTCCTGTATGATAATTGTACAATGGAACTACAGGTCTCCAGTCTTTATTACGGTAAAAATCTCCGTTTACAGCAAATTTACTATACCATGAAAGTCCTTTTAATAGCTTTACATTGGTCCATGCTTGCAAATTTCCTGTATAATCCCGCAATCTATTCATTACGCCATTTTCAGCGATGGCGAGTGGATTTTTATTATTGCTTTCAAACACATAGGCCTTATATGCATATCGGCCACTGCCATCAGGAAGATATGGTCCGTAAGTCGGCGCTTGCGCTAAGGTTGATAAAAAGATATCTGTTCCACCTGATCTCGAGCTGTTTTTTACCCCATGTTTGAAGGAAAGATTGGTTCCAAAGGTGATGAAACTATTGATATCTGAAGTAATATTCGACCTGAAATTATAACGCTGAAAATCAAAACCTTTCATCGTTCCAGGCTGATCTACATAACCTAGGGAAACATTATATTTTGTTTTCCCTTCACCCCCATTAAATGTCAAGTAATGATTCTGTACAAAGGCTGGATCAAACATCACATCTATCCAGTCTGTATTAGGATATTGGTTTCTATCGGTTGCATTTCTATAGGCATCAATTATCTCTTGAGGATATAGTCCACTTGGAAGATTTGAGTTTTTCTTGGCCTCATTCCATAGCTCCATGTATTCTACTGAATTGGTGATAAACTCAGGCATTTTTGTCACTTCATGGACATTTAATCCAAGTTGATAATCTACCTTAGTTTTTCCTGAAACTCCTGATTTTGTCGTTACGATAATGACACCATTGGCCGCTCTAGATCCATAAATGGAAGCCGATGCCGCATCTTTTAGAACAGAGATGTTCTCGATATCATTTGGATTTAGGTCCGAAAGTCTGCCTTCCACACCATCAATAAGAACCAATGGATTGGAACCGGCACCACTAAAAGTACCTTGACCACGAACGCGAATGGATAGCCCTTCTTCACCAGGTTGTCCTGAGTTTTGTACGACCCGAACTCCAGGCATCTTCCCCTGCAACATCGATCCGGCATCTGTAACGGGTCTTTTTGTTAATTCATCCCCCCCAACAGTGGCTACTGCTCCTGTTAAATTGACTTTCTTTTGTTGTCCAAAACCAACTACCACCACCTCATCAATTTCTTCATCCTTGCTCAACATTTGAACATTTAAAGGACTCGATGAGGTTACGGTTAGGGTTTGAGGCTCATAGCCAACCCCTGAAAATTGGATTTTGTCATTAATCTTTGCTGTGATGGTAAATTGTCCAGAGCTATTGCTCGAAACAACCACATCGCTACTTAGATTTTTCACCGTGATTCCCGGTATGGAAACAGACTCCTTATTGGTAACTTTTCCGGTTACCTGAAGCTCTTCCTGTGCCAATGCATTTAAAAAGGTCGATAGAATAATGACCAGATTAAGCATGGCAATTTTGCCTAGCTTGATTACTTTCGTCATGTGATTTGAATTAGGTTTATTTAACCCCAAATTACATCAAAAAGTTACTCTGCTTTTCCTCAAAATTACCCTCAATTAATCCAATATTAACCGATATAAGGCCGTATAACTAGCTAAAATACTCGCTATATTTTATTAATTTTCAATAACTTACCAGCTTCCAATCGCACTAACCTTTCTTTGCCCTGATAACTAATTTTCACTTCTTTATTGGACTTCGATTTTAAACCCACTTCCAGCAATTTATGATTATCCCAAACCATGGAAACTTCAATTGCTCCACGAGCAACCAATCCACTTATTTTTCCTTTTTTCCAGGCTGAAGGCAAAGCTGGTAATAAATCGATGCTACCATCATGGCTCTGCAACAACATTTCAGCAACTCCCGCTATGACGCCAAAGTTACCATCGATTTGAAAAGGCGGACAGGCGTCAAACAGATTATAATATGTCCCCCCACCAGCTGAATATTTGGTTCCAGTATCATCTGTCGGTCGCAATTGTTTATTTAATAATTCAAGACTCTTTTCTGCATTTTTTAATCTCGCCCAAAGGGATATCTTCCATGCATAAGTCCAGCCAACACCATCATCCCCACGAGCAAGCAAGGATTTCTCCACAGCCTTCGCCAATTCTGGAGTCTTTTTCAATGTAATTTCCGAAGCTGGGTAAAACGCAAATAAATGTGATAAATGACGATGCGTTGGTTCTGCTTCAGCATAAGGCTCTGCCCACTCCATCAAACGATCATCAGGACCAATCTTGGATAATAATAATTTCTGCTTAGCGGCTTGAATTTCCTTTAGTATTTTGGAGTCTTCTGCTTTCAATAATTTAGAGGCTTGGATAATATTCGAAAACAAATTATCAATTACCTGTTGATCATGGGTTGGACCCATGCTGATTTGTGCCCTAGTGCCATCTGCTGCAATAAAAGTATTTTCAGGTGAAGGCGATGGACCAGAAACAAGCTTCCCCGATTTAGGATCTGTTACCAACCAGTCCAAATAAAATTGAGCAGCACCTAAGAGAACTGGATAGGCTTTTTTCAGATATTCTAAATCCTCCGTAAATAAATAATGTTCCCAAATATGCTGTGCTAACCATCCACTTGCACCGATATGCATTCCCCAACTTGCACTTTCTCCAGGAGCAGTATAACCCCAAACATTGGTTATAGGATGCACCACCCAACCTGACATGCCGTACTGTGTTTTTGCAGTATGGCCACCTGGAATGACCAAAGATTCTATAAATTCTAATAAGGGTTTATGAGATTCCGAAAGATTACTGACCTCCGCTGGCCAATAATTCATCTGAACATTGATGTCCGTGTGATAATCACCATTCCAAGGGGTTTGTATCTTATTAGCCCATATCCCTTGTAAATTCGCCGGCAAACCGCCAGCTCTCGACGATGAAAGCAATAAATACCGTCCAAATTGAAAATACAATGGGATTAATACTTGTTCATTTCCCGTTTTTGCATTCTTGATTAATAGTTCATTCGTCGGAAGATTATTGATGCCCTCCCCTAACGAAAAGTCTACCCGCTTCATGAACCTACTAAAATCAGCAATATGACGCTCTAATAATTGGGAATAGGATTTCTTCGCGATCCCTAAATTAATCTCTTCAAATTCACTGAGGTAATCACGATTTAGATAAGTCGGATATGCTAATTTATGATTAGTTTTTGCTGTAATAATAAGGGTAACCTCATCTGCACCCTCGATGCTGATTTTGTCCCCATTTTCATTTACTTTCCCGCCTTTTACTCGAGGGTGAATAGAACTTTTGTACCGCATCCCTGCCTGTCCATGCCCATCATTTAACTCCCCTTCCATAATCAAAACCTGATTTTCAATGCGAGTATTAAATCGCTCAGGACGATTTAAAGAGTATTCAAAGCTGATCTTTGATTTTTTATCAGCCTTGAAATTGATGATAATAGCTTGATCGGGATGACTGACAAAGATTGTCCGCTTATAGTTAACCGCATTCTGTTGGTATTCTACGGTAGCAATGCCATCCATTAAATTTAATTCCCGTCTATAATTTTTGTAAGCAGATTTCTCTTTAAAATCTATCCAAAGGTCACCCATGGTTTGAAAGCATCCAAAGGGAACATTAGCCCCATTACCACTTCCAGAACCTTTACCATTGGTAATCTGTGTTTTATTGGTAAGATCTGTAGCTTCCTTAAACTTCTTTTCAAATAGTAATTCCCGAATCTGAGATAGATATTTGGAGGATTCCGGATTATCGGAATCTGCATAGCTTCCACTCCATAAGGACATCTCATTCAATTGTATTCTTTCCTGATTTACATCTCCAAATACCATGGCGCCTAGGGTACCATTTCCAAGTGGAAAAGCTTTCAGCCATTCTTCATCACTAACCCAACCATCTGGATTATCCTTCACCGTCGAATTTGCCGGTTCGGAGTACCAAATACGGTTTGGACCATGCTCCTGACTCCAGCCTAATAGATATAATAAACTTGTAAAGGCTAATAATAAACCTCTTTTACGGAAAGGAAATCTTCTGAATCTTAACATAAGGTTATAATTGAGGATAACCCAATTAATTCGGGTTACGGTATACTCAAAAATACCGCTCTTTTACCTTCATCATTAAAATTGAATTAACCAGATTGCATACAATATTAACAATCTAGATACTTTAAGCATTTAAATGCATTTTAACAGTCAATATCTTGTTTTGAGTTCGGCAATTCCTTAATTTCAAAAAACAACACCTATTTAATTCAAAACATGAAGCCCAAATTTGACCGCATATTAAGTCAGCTTGATAATGAAGTGTATAAATTTCGACACTTTAGCGATCAATTGTTTTCCACAAATTTTCACTTTCATAAAGAAATTCAAATTAACTACATCCAAGAAGGTAGTGGTCAACGAGTTATAGGAGACAACATCTCAAACTTCGAAAAGGATGAATTAACATTATTGGGCTCCAATCTTCCACATGTTTGGTATTCAAATCAACCAAGCCAGCCCGATGAAAAGCAAGCAACATCCATTACGCTTTTTATTGATGTGGAGAAATGTCTCCAGATTTTAGAGCAATTTCAGGAAACCCATACGATCAGAAGTTTCTTCAACCAAATGGAACGAGGTGTGATTTTTACCGGCAAAAGTAAAGCCCAATTGACCAAGTTATTATTCGCCATCAATGAGGCCGAAAATCTGGAAAGAACCATTTACTTTTTACAACTCTTGAATCTGCTGATCAAAACAGAGGATTTTCAGTATATCTCCAGCTCTTCCTATAGAAACCGATACTCCTCACAAGAGTTTAAAGGAAATCAAATCGACCATATCATCCGCTTTGTATTGGAGAATTATAACAAGGATATTAAATTGGATGAGGCCGCTGAAATGGCAAATATGACCAAACAAGCATTTTGTAGGTTCTTTAAAGCTAGAACACAAAAAAGTTTCATCCAATTTGTGAATGAAACTCGAATAAGCATAGCCTGTCAGGAAATCATGAAAAATGATAATCTAATCAGCAATGTGGCTTATGATTGTGGTTTTTCAAGCCTTTCTAATTTTAATAAAATTTTCAAATCCATTAAGGGTATTACACCCAGACAGTTTAAGGAACGATTGATAGGTAAAAATGAAGCTTAGTACATCTTATTCAATCCCCAAGCTTCATTTCCACAATATGCTCTTAATCGTTTAGCTTAAAAGACCATTCATTGATTTTACTACCGGGCTCATCAATAACCAGGAGGAAGTCATTGCTGGATTCGTGATCAATGAGCTTTATTTCAACTTTCAGCTTAGCATAGGGTTGAATCGAATCAAACTTTGAATCTCCAAGCAATTTTCTTTTCCCATCTTTCACTTGAAAAAGTTGAACCGTAGCAGCTTTACTTGCACGCGTTCCAAAGTTTTCCAAGATAACTTGAGCATGAGATTGCGAATTTTTCGTTTCAATGATTGGTTTCCGAGCACTCAAAATCCCTTTCTCATACTGAGCCCATGGCACACGTGTGTAACCAAAAACTAAACCGCCTTTTTTGTTCTTTCCTAAAAGCTTTGGTGCAAATTCATCCTGTTTTAATTGATGATCTTTGCTGTCAAAAACCAATATGAGCCCATCCTTTGTTTTCTCAGTCCGCAAAATTTTGCTCCCTGCTCCATAGTTGACCGCATCATTCGCACCAAATCTTAAGCTGGCAAGGTCCAAATCCTTAGCCGCATTGAATCCTTTTTCTGATTTGACCAAAATTCGAATCTCCTCATTGTCTTGCGGTAACCCAGCATTCAAATACTCCAAAAGAAGTGGTTTTCTCAATGGAATAACAATGTTTTTGGAGCTGTATTTATCATTGGGTTTATCATCCCATTTTATGGTATCAATGACAGCAAAATTGGCAGAAATAGCACGACCTAAATCATCCTGAAAAATTTTTAACCGTTCATATTTGAACCAATCTTCCAAGGTTCCATCCTTGTGTTTTGCGATCCCAATTGTATAAGCCTGTCCGGGATCAGTTACCCAATTGATACCATCCGGACTCCTTAAATAAAAGGCTATCCTTCCTAACCAATCGTTCACGATTAAATGATATTGAATCTGATCTTTCCATACTACTGGATCCTCAAATTTCCCTTCTACTGACGGATATACCCGTTGATTTGAAACTTGTTGATAAGGACTACTGCCAGTCTCACTAAACCAAACCCCTCCGCCTCTACAAACCATTAATTGGGAGCCATCTTCGCGTTTTGCAAAAGTCAGGTTAGTCAAACCCTCAATAATTGGTCTATCTCGCTTGTCAAAACTTAACTTTTCATAAACCCAAGGACCATTAAAACTTTTGGATCGGTAGGAACCATCAATCACATACAAGATATAGGAACCATCCTTGGCTTGAAAAATTTCAGGATTATGTCCTTTCCCAATGGTATCAACGATTTTGTAAGGCCCATTGATATCTTTACTTACAGTATGGTAAACAATGGATTCTGGCCATGCCATATGACCTTTGCTGGATGATTCCGGCCAACCACAAACAAATAGATGATACTTCCCATCTGCAAATTTGATATTGCCACCCCAATAGGAATTCGTTTTATCTTCTATCCCATTGTCCACATATCTATTCTTCACCGCATCCGCTCCCCAATTACCTACTTTTTGCTTTTTACTACCATGCATGGGTAAGAACAAATCTCGGAATCGTCCGCCTTCAACTAACTTGTCCCATTCTTTGGGTATTTCACGTTCCGTGACTTGACTGAAGCCATTAAATTGCAATAGCAAAAGAAACATTCCGGTTAGAAGTAATGCTTTTTTTGTACTTGTTATTTTAGATTTCATAATGAAAGGTATTTAGATATAAAAATATCGATTAGAATTCTACCAGTGCTTTTAAAACTTTATTTTCCGGATTCAACAAATTCGGGAACTCTTGTGCCAATTGACTAAAAGGAATCCGGTGGGTAATAATATCTTGAAAGTTCAGTTTACCTGATTTCATAAAGGCGATGACATCCTCAAAGTCTTTCCGATTGGCATTTCTGCTACTCATTAGGGTTGCTTCCCTTTTATGGAACTCAGGATGATTAAAACTGATATTCCCTTTCTGCAAACCAATCAAAACAAATCTGCCAGCATGAGCCAAGTATGAAAAACTGGAGTTGATAGCATCTAAATTTCCGGTAGCATCAAACAGCACATTCGCCATTCTTCCTTGACTAAACTCACTTATTTTTTCTTCTACATCCCCAGAGCGAACATTCCAGATATCCACATCGGGCAACATCTTCCGGCAGAGTTCTAAGCGGTCCTCATTAATATCGATGACAAGAACATTGGCATTTGATAAAAAAGCAAAGGTAGCTGCTGCGATACCAATAGGTCCAGCACCTACTATTACTGCCGTTTCTTCAGGTACCAGTCCAGAGCGTCGCACCGCATGAAGTGCAATAGAATAAGGCTCTACCAAGGCCAATTCTTCCTTTTTTAAACCGTTCGCATCAACCAGATACTGATTCGGAACTTGAATAATATCCTTCATTCCTCCATCGACATGAACACCAAATACCGATAACTCCTGACAGCAATTTTCTTTTCCCGATTGACAGGCAAAACAATGACCACAATTAAAATATGGTAAGAAAGTAACAAGCTGACCGGACTTAAAATCAGGATGTTCCGTAGCTATTATTTCTGCTGCGATTTCATGCCCCAGAACCCGTGGATATTGAAAGAAAGGTTGACTACCATCATAAGCATGCAAATCCGTCCCACATATACCAATGGCTTGCACTTTTAATAGACTATATCCAGGTCTAACTACAGGACAATCTTCCTCAATGTACTCAAACTCAGAGGGCTCTTTACAGACTAATACTTGCATAGGTTTAAATTTTAGATAAAATTACGCCCGAAGGAGACAATTTTATTATCCGATGTTATCTAATAATAATTGAATATTAACCTTTCATTTAAATAACTGATTTCCTTTCAGTTCCAAATTTTACTATTCACTCCCCAACCAACAGTTTCCATATTCATTCCTTTCAAGTCCTAATCAAATTTTGCTATCCGCCGCAGTTTCTCCGGGCCTCCTAGGGAGTTCCTCCGAAAAAATTCGAACAAGATGCGGCAAAACTCCGAAGAAGGTCCGAAGAAGGTCCGGTAAAACAGCGAATTTATCCTGTATTTCTTTAGAATTAATATGCTTCTGAACCATGATTTAGAACAACAAGGAAAAGTCAGATAAAATGCATCTGCTTGTAATATTTTTCGATGAATTCTTTTAATAACCAAAGAATTCATAAATTTACTTGTCATACTAATAGTTGTTATGCTAAAGGAAAAATTCAATCAATACTCATTCATACTAGACCGAACGGCGAGAAGGGTGAAACAATTTGCTCAATCTTCATTCACAAATCATGGAATTGATTTGACGGTTGATCAATGGTCTGTGCTCAAGACCTTATATGAACATCAGGATTTAACCCATAAAGATCTGGCGGATCAATGTGGGAAGGATCAGCCAACCATGACTAGGATAGTTGATTTGCTGATAAAGAAGGGCTATGCCCAGCGGGTAGAGCATCCTTCCGATCGTCGTTGCTTACATATCCAATTGTCGGCCAGTGGAAAACAACAGGTGGAACAGTTAGCTCCCATGGTGAAGGAATTTCGAATGAAGGCTTGGGAGAATCTGTCTGATGAAGATTTTCAAGACTTTACAAGAATATTAAATACGATTTATAAAAATTTAGAAACCAAATAGATATGATCACAACAGATATATGCATAATCGGTGCAGGTCCCGTAGGATTATTTGCGGTATTTGAAGCAGGTTTATTAAAGATGCGTTGCCATCTTATCGATGTTCTGCCACAGGTTGGAGGACAATTATCAGAAATATATCCACATAAACCGATCTATGATATTCCGGGTTACCCTAGCATCAATGCGCAAGATTTGATCAACAATCAAATGAAACAAATAGAACCTTTTCAGCCTACTTTTAGCTTAGGTGAACGTGTTGATGGGCTTCAAAAACAGGAGGATGGTTCCTATATAGTAATGGGTTCAGAAGGGACGAAGATTCATTGCCAAGTTGTTGTCATTGCAGGTGGCTTAGGTTGCTTTGAACCTAGAAAACCTGAATTGGCGAACCTAGCCAATTTTGAAGGTAAAAATGTTCACTATATGGTTCGCAATCCCGAGCAATTCAGAGATCAACGGATCGTTATTGCGGGCGGTGGAGACTCTGCCTTGGATTGGACGATCTTTTTGAGTGATATTGCGAGCGAGCTGACTTTGGTCCATCGCAGTGATAGCTTCAGAGGAGCACCAGACTCTGCGGAGAAGGTTTACAACCTGGCAAAAGCTGGTAAAATCAACCTTTTACTATCCCATAACTTGCAGAGTCTCAACGGGAATGGTCATTTAGAATCTGTACTTATGACAAACAAAAGTAAAGAGGAAATTGTTGTACAGACAGATCATTTCATTCCGCTCTATGGATTGAGTCCGAAACTAGGACCCATTGCAGATTGGGGATTGAACATTGATAAAAATGCCATTGTGGTGGATACATTTGATTATTCAACCAATGTGGAACGCATTTATGCCATCGGTGATATCAACACCTATCCGGGAAAATTAAAGCTAATCCTTTGTGGATATCACGAAGCGGCCTTAATGGTCCAAAGTGCTTTTAAATATGTTTATCCGGAGCAAAAACTAAGTTTTAAATACACAACTGTAAACGGCATCAATGCATTCTAACATGGATAATATCATTACAATAAATGTAGAGGACCGGGATGGAACAATGCAGGAAGTCATGGTTCCCACGGATGTCAACTTGAGTTTGATGGAAATCCTGAAGGCCTCGGAGTATGAAATACTGGCGACATGTGGAGGTATGGCTTTATGTGCGACCTGTCATGTAGAGGTACTTTCGGGAATGGAAAATTTAGCGCAGGCGGAAGATCAGGAGCTGGATATGCTGGATACCCTCCCCGATGCGGATGATAATAGCAGGTTAGCCTGCCAACTGAGATTGACAGAAATGAATAACGGATTGACCGTAAAAATTAAAGGAAGTTTACAATAGGCTAAATTATAGTGTACTAAATACACTTAGTATGCAATATTTAACTTGTTGAAAACAAGAAGAATAGCATGAGTTTAAACATCAATTTCATGTTTTATCTCAAATTAATGTAATTAATTGATAAAATATGCAAGAAAATGTCAGATATTTGTGCCTTATTTTAAAATTCTTATAACAAGGAAGTATTATGTTACTAAATCGTTCTGAAAGAAACTTTCCCCGAGTTATCATTATTGGAGCTGGGTTCGGAGGGGTTGAATTGGCTCGCCAGCTGAAAAACAAAGAGGTGGAAGTTCTATTGATAGACCGTAACAACTACCACACTTTTCAACCATTGATGTATCAGGTTGCCACAGGAACCTTAGCATCCGATTCTATTTCGTTTCCATTGCGGAAAATGTTCAAAAATCAGAAGAATTTCCGTTTTCGTCTTGCCGAAGTATTAAGCATTGATAGCAAGAACAAAATGGTTCACACTTCGGTAGCAGATTATGATTACGATTATTTAGTTATTGCAACAGGAGCTACTTCCAACTTTTTTGGCAACAAACGAGTTGAGAAATACTCTTTACCAATGAAAAACATCATTGAGGCATTAAATATCCGTAGTTATTTATTACAGAATCTAGAGGAGGCTGTATTAAGAAAGAATGCATCGGATAGGGAGCGTTATTTAAACTTTGTGGTTGTAGGTGGTGGACCTACAGGAGTTGAATTATCTGGAGCGATTGCAGAGTATCAACAACATATGTTGAAAAAGGATTATCCTGAATTATCAACATACGAGATGAAGGTATTTTTAGTTGAAGGAACCGGAAAGATCCTAGGTGCACTTTCTGAAAAATCTTCACGTGATGCTGAGCGATATTTACATGAATTGGGTGTAAAAACCATCTTGGATACCGTTGTAACGGATTACGATGGAAATACAGTAACTCTATCCTCAGGAGAAAAGATCCCGACAAAAACGGTGATTTGGGGTGCTGGAGTAATGGGTCAGATGCCAGAAGGTATTAACCCAGAAATCATTCAACGCGGTAACCGTATCAAAACCAATGAGCAATGTGTGGTTGAAGGTGAGGAAGATGTTTATGCAATTGGAGACGTTTCGGCCATGATTACCGATGAAAACCCTAGAGGTTTACCAGGTGTTGCCCCTGTTGCGCAGCAACAAGGAAAATATGTTGCAAAACATATTATGAACAAACTGAACAAACAAGAAACAGAAAACTTCAAATATTTTGACAAAGGATCGATGGCTACCGTTGGTAGAAATAGAGCCGTTGTGGATATGGGAAGCTTACACCTGAAAGGCTTTATCGCTTGGATGACTTGGATGTTTGTCCACTTGGTTTCAATTTTTGGATTTAGAAACAGATTAGTAACCTTTGTAAACTGGTCGATTAAGTTCTTGACTAAAAACTCAGGTATCCGTTTGATTATTCAAAAATACAACAGACCGGAATCTGAACCTATTGTCAAGGAAGAAGAAGTAAAACAAGCTTAAAAACAAAAATATCTTAAAAAGCCCTTTCCAACCGAAAGGGCTTTTTATTTTGCCCCTACCTAGTAAACTAGGTTTTGTTAGAAATACCTTGGCTTAAAAGTCTTCTGAACGGGGGACATTGCATCTTAAGTTAAAAAATGTTAACACTGGGCACTCCATATACGAAAGTGAAATGCATGGCGTTTTAATATCAAAGAAAAGCAAAAGAGTAATTAGAGTATATAATTTCATAATTTAGGTTAATAATTGGTTTGGTAAAAATCCTGAGCTTCCCCAGCTCAGGATTTTTTTATGATTTCAACTCTTCCCTTCAGAATTGACTTTACTCGGCAGTCTTTTGGTCAATGTCTCGATTCAATTTCCTATTTTTGATATCCCACAAGAAAGAAGGAAATTATGACAAATAAAGACATAGCTAAAGTATTTAAATTGTGTTCACAGTTGATGGAGTTGTATAATGAGAATCCTTTTAGGACCAAAGCTATGGCCTCTGCCTCATTTCGTATTGACAAACTGCCCTTTTCGGCAAGTCAATCAGATCTAGAAACCCTTAGTGAGCAGCCAAATATTGGCAAAAGCACAGCAGAAAAAATCATGCAAGTGGTGAATAGCGGAACTTTTCCTGAATTGGAAAAATTAGTCGCCAAGACTCCTGAAGGCATTTTGGAGATGCTGAAGATCAAAGGGTTGGGTCCTAAAAAAATCCAAGTAATCTGGAATGATCTAGAAATAGAATCAGTAGGTGAATTATACTATGCTTGTAATGAGAACAGGTTGATCGAAGCAAAGGGATTTGGATTAAAAACGCAGGAAGATATCAAAAAAGCCATCGAATTTTCCATTGCCAATCAAGGTTGGTTTTTATTTGCCAAAGTTATGCCTTCTGCCCTTTCGGTTCTCCAGCATTTTGAAAAGGAGTTACCATTAGCGGCCATCAGTTTCACAGGAGATTATAGACGGAAGTCAGAAGTCCTTCAGCATGTTGAGCTATTGATTGCTGCAGAATCCACAGCTGTTCAGCAAGCGGTAAAAGCCTTGGATAACGAATTTGACGTTAATAAAGAAAACCATAGAATCACCTTCAAAGATGAGAATGGAATTCCATTTGAGGTGATTATCACGGATGAAAAATCTTTTGCCCAGCAATTATTGATCAGTACAGGTTCTTCAGAACATATCCAACAATTAGAGGTCATTGGCGAAATCCAAGAGCTGGGATCCGAGCAAGAGATCTATGCTTCCCTAGGCTTGGAATATATTGAACCCGAACTACGTGAGAGTGGCAAGGTCATTGAACTCGCCAAAGAAAATAAACTTCCCAAGTTAATCCGCTATGAGGATCTGAAGGGTTCATTGCATAATCACTCGACCTATAGTGATGGTGTGCATTCATTGAAGGATATGGCCTTATATTGTAAGGAAGAATTAGGATTAGAATACCTTGGGATTTGCGATCACTCCAAAACTGCGGTTTATGCCAATGGATTATCTGTAGAAAGATTAGAACAACAGTGGCTGGAAATAGATGAATTGAACAAGAAACTAGCCCCTTTCAAAATCTTCAAAGGGATAGAATCAGACATTCTTTCGGATGGATCCCTGGATTATCCCGATGAAATCCTTACCAAGTTTGACTTTGTGGTTGCCTCCATCCATAGCAATTTAAAAATGGATCAGGACAAGGCCACAGAAAGAATTATCAAGGCTATTGAGAATCCTTATACTACAATCTTGGGACATCCAACCGGACGTTTATTATTATCAAGGGCCGGCTATCCATTGGATTTCAAAAAAGTCATCGATGCCTGTGCTGCCAATAAGGTCGTCATAGAAATCAATGCCAATCCATTGCGCTTGGATCTTGATTGGAGATGGCACCAATATGCCTTAGAAAAAGGCGTATTATTATCCATCAATCCAGATGCTCACCGGAAGGAAGGTTTTCTGGACATGGAATATGGTGTTTACGTAGGTAGAAAAGGTGGTTTAAGCAAAGATGAATGTTTAAATGCCTTTGATCTCAGCCAGATTGAAAATTATTTTAATCAAAAAAAGAACTAACCCACATTATATAACCTATTATGTTAAAAGTAAAATCAATTTTTCTTGGTCTGTTATTATGTTCGGCAAGTCAGTTGACACATGCCCAATTGATGAAGGCAAAAGAAATCTATAATAAGGCGGATTCATTACGAGGAGAATTAACACCGCTCCGAACCTGTTATGATGTGCAATATTATCATTTGGACGTTAAGGTAGATATTGATCAGAAGTTTATATCGGGAAGTAATTTATTCAAATTCCAAGCTGTAGAACGCTTTAACAAGCTACAATTTGATTTATTTGACAACCTTTCCGTTGATAAAGTAGAATACAAGGGCAAGAGTTTACCTTTTAGTAGGGAATATAATGCGGTCTTTGTAGAATTCCCAGATTTTATTGAAAAAGGGAAAATAGACTCCTTCAAGGTGTTCTATTCAGGGCATCCCATCCAGGCGACACGTGCACCTTGGGATGGCGGTTTTGACTGGAAAAAAGACAGCAATGGTAAACCTTGGGTTGCTACAGCATGTCAAGGATTGGGAGCAAGTGTATGGTGGCCTAATAAAGACCATCAATCCGATGAGGCAAACAGCATGTTGATTTCGGTAGCAGTTCCCAAAGGAGTAATGAATGTTTCAAATGGTAGATTGGTTAAAACTGAAAGCCTGAAAGATGGCTATACTAAATACCATTGGCGCGTTGAAAATCCCATCAACAATTATAATGTTGCCTTGAATATTGGAGATTACACCCATTTCAAAGAAACATACCCTGGTGAAAAAGGACCTTTAAGCGTAGATTATTATGTATTAAAAGAGAATGCTTCCAAAATTGACCATTTAAAGAAAAATGCAAACGAGACTTTAAAGGCATTTGAACATTGGTTTGGACCTTATCCTTTTTATGAGGACGGCTATAAGCTAGTTGAGACAGCACATTTAGGAATGGAGCATCAAAGTGCGGTAGCCTATGGAAACAAATATCAGAACGGTTATTTAGGAAATGATGGGTCGAGAACAGGTTGGGGAATGAAGTGGGATTTTATTGTGGTTCACGAATCTGGGCATGAGTGGTTTGGAAACAACATCACGGCGAAAGACCTTGGAGATATGTGGATTCATGAAAGTTTCACGAATTATTCAGAAGCATTATTTATTGACTTTTTCTATGGTAAGGAAGCTAGTCAGGCCTATGTAAATGGCAACCGTCGTGGCATTCAAAATGACCTTCCAATCCAAGGCCCTTACAATGTCAATAAAGAAGGCTCAGGAGACATGTACAATAAGGGTGGTGTGTTACATAACATGATCCGCACGATGATAGATAATGATGAAACCTGGTTGAAGTTACTTAGAGGGATAAATAAAGAGTTTTATCATAAAACAGTAGACTACAACGACATATTAAATTATATGAGCAAGGAATCTGGCATTAACTTAGCTAAGACATTTGAGCAATATGTACAAAGGACGAGTATTCCTACATTGGAGGTGATTCAAAATTCGCCAGGAGTATTTATGGTTCGTTGGATATCGGAGGTTAAGGGCTTTGATATGCCGGTTCATATATTTGACAAAGATGGAAAAAGGATGTTAATCAAACCGACGGAAAATTTCAAGATCATGAGGTTGGAAGGGTTGACCAAAGAAAATTTCAAAGTTGACACATATAACTATTATATTGGCACTTCAATACAATAAAATAGGTGCAAATACGTTGTCAATTACGAATTTGAAATTTTCCATATTTTCATTAGGAAAAGATGTTTTTTTATAAATAATGCTTTCATAAAAAACCATTTTTTTTCATTAGGTTTGCAATTAAATTACAAATAATACTTTCACATTTAAATGGGTCTTTTTAATTGGTTTACGCAAGAAGTTGCAATAGACTTGGGAACAGCTAACACCCTCATCATTCACAATGATAAAGTAGTAGTAGATGAGCCCTCAATAGTAGCATTTGACCGTACGACGAACAAGGTAATTGCCATTGGTCGTCAAGCGATGCAGATGGAGGGTAAAACTCACGACAATATAAAAACGGTTAGGCCACTTCGTGATGGTGTAATAGCAGACTTTACGGCTGCGGAGCACTTGATTCGAGGAATGGTAAAACTTATCACTAAAGGAAAGAGTTGGTTTTTTCCATCCTTACGTATGGTTGTTTGTATTCCTTCGGGGATTACAGAGGTTGAGAAGCGTGCTGTTCGCGATTCGGCAGAAATTGCTGGTGCGAAAGAGGTTTACTTAATCCATGAGCCTATGGCTGCAGCCGTGGGGATTGGGATTGACGTTGAGGAGCCTGTAGGAAACATGATTATCGATATTGGTGGAGGTACTACGGAGATTGCCGTAATCGCTTTATCAGGGATAGTTTGTGACCAGAGCATTCGTGTTGCAGGAGATAACTTCGATTCAGATATTGTTCAATATATACGTCGTCAGCACAACATTATGATTGGTGACCGCACAGCGGAGAAAATCAAAATCGAGGTTGGTGCTGCATTACCGGAATTAACAGATCCACCTGAGGATTTTGCTGTTCAAGGTCGTGACTTGATGACTGGTATTCCAAAGCAAATTACTGTATCCTATACAGAAATTGCACACTGTTTAGATAAATCCATTTCAAAAATTGAAGAGGCGATTTTGAAGGCATTGGAGATTACTCCACCGGAATTATCTGCGGATATTTACCAAACAGGTATTTATTTAACAGGTGGTGGTGCTTTACTTCGTGGCTTAGACAAACGTATTCAAGCTAAGACGAAACTTCCTGTTCACGTTGCAGAAGATCCTCTACGTGCAGTAGTTAGAGGAACTGGAATTGCGCTTAAGAACATCGGTCGTTTCAAGTTCTTAATGCAGTAACAAATAATTAAAAAAATATTTATTACGCGATATAGCATTCTTAATATGTTATATCGCGTAACTATTAACAGAGAACAATAATGAAGAACCTTTGGCTTTTCTTGGTTAGATACAATGCCTTTTTTTGGTTTATTCTTTTTTTTGTTGCTTCTCTCCTACTTGTTGTCCAAAACAACAGATACCAACGTTCGGCCTTTATCAACTCTTCGAATGTGGTAGTTGGTTCATTCTATGACAAACTAAATTCCTGGAAAAGTTATTTGGCGCTTGAAGAAACAAACAAGAACCTAGCTTTAGAAAATTCAGAGCTTCGCAAGCAATTACAACATTATTTATTGACAGATACGCTTGATTCCGTTCAAATCAATGATTCCATTGAAATGGATCGATATCAATTTACCATGGCGGAAGTGGTCAACAATAGTATTCACCAAAAGAGTAACTTCATAACAATCAACAAGGGTTCCATCGCAGGAATTCAAAAGGGATTAGGAGTTATTACCTCTAATGGGGTCGTTGGTATTGTCTTGAATGTTTCTCCTCATTTCAGTACGATTCAATCTTTATTACATCCGGATACCAGAGTATCCGTGACCTTGGACACCGCCAATGTGTTTGGGTCCTTGGTATGGGGTAATACTTCAAATCCGCAGTTTGCGATTGTGAAGGATATTCCAAACCATATTAAGGTAAAAAAAGGTCAGAAGGTGTACACGTCGGGATTTTCCTTATTTCCGAAAGGCATCGAGATTGGTTCTGTTGAAGAAACTGGAATTAGTTCCGGGGGTTCATTTTTGGACATCAAAATTAAGTTAAGAACAAATTTCAGTAATCTTAACCACGTGTATGTGGTTAAGGATTTATTGGAGAATGAAAAAAATCAACTAGAATCAGTAACGGAGGATAACGATGGGTAGACTGGTTATTTTTAATATAATTCGATTTATTGTATTGATTGCAATGCAAGTGGTATTATTCAAGAATATTGGGTATTACAACTTAGCAACGCCATTTCCATATATCCTGATCATCTTTCTATTGCCGATCGGGACACCCAATTTCGTATTATACGTCCTAGCATTTTTGACAGGATTGACGGTAGATGCATTTTATGACTCCATTGGGGTTCATGCCGCTGCTTGTGTAGCCTTGGCCTGGTATAGGATTTTCTTTCATCGCATTACTTTAGATGTGGATGTTCAGAATTCCTTTGAGACACCATCCTTGGGAAATATGGGTGCGAAATGGTTTCTATCTTATATTTCGATAGGAACATTGATTCACCACATCGTTCTGCTACACGTTGAATATTTTAGTTTCTCAAACTACTTAAGCACTTTACTCAGCATATTATTAAGCAGTATTTTTACTATCTTGTTAATCATATTGATTAGTATACTGATTTATAAAAGAAAATCTCGCTTATTAAGTAATTAATAATTACGGTCTTATTCACATGAACAATAGTTATTTCAACCGTAAGTTCGTTATTCAAGGAATTTTTATTGCAATCGCCTTAGTTATTGTTGCAAGGCTATTTTACATACAGGTTATTGACGATAAGTATTTACTATCCGCCAATAACAATGTCATGCGTAAGAAAATCATTTATCCTGCGCGTGGAGTTATCTTGGACCGAAATGGCAAGGTACTGGTTCAAAATGAACCAGTCTATGATATCATGGTTACTCCCAGGGAGGTAAAGGATTTGGATACCCTTTTACTTTGTGATTTATTGGGGATTGACACTGTTGATTTCAATGTTCGGATGAGGAAGGCCAAAGCTCATTCTCCATACCGTGCTTCACAATTCATGAAGCAAGTATCTTCAACCGTCTATGCAAAGTTCCAAGAGCATCTTTATAAGTTCCGGGGATTTTATCCTTTGAACCGGACTGTCAGAAGTTATCCGGATAGTATTGCGGCACAATTTCTAGGTTATATCCAAGAGGTAAATGATCGAGATATCGAAAGGTCCAATGGATTTTATCGTCCTGGAGATTATATTGGAGCATCAGGGGTCGAGCGTGCCTATGAGGAACTATTAAGAGGAAAGCGAGGGGTTGAAAACCAGATGGTCGATGCCCTGAATAGGCCTCAAGGTAGTTTCATGGAAGGTAAATACGATACCTTGGCGGTAACGGGAGATGGACTAGTTTCTTCCTTAGACAAGGATTTACAGATTCTAGCTGAAAAGCTGATGAAGAATAAACTTGGTTCTGTTGTTGCCATTGAACCTTCTACAGGTGAGATTTTAAGTTTTGTAAGTAGTCCTTCTTACAATCCAAATATGATGGTTGGTCGGGAATTAGGGAATAACTATATGAAGTTATTGAATGATGAGACTAAACCAATGTTTATCCGTCCTATTCAGGCATCCTATCCTCCGGGCTCTGTATTTAAGGTTGTTTCAGCATTGACAGCACAACAAGCAGGTGTGATCAATGACCAAACGATATTTTACTGTCCGGGTGGTTACCGTTATGGCGGCGGTCGTGCGATTATGCGCTGTACCCACGTCGATGGTGCAACAGGATTAGTTAAATCCATCAAAATGTCATGTAATACCTATTATGGGTATGTCTATGCGAAAATGATCGATTCCAGGGGCATGAGTGGTCCTAAAGCCTACGACCTATGGAAAGAAGCTTTAGGGAAATTTGGTTTAGGTCATAAATTAGGAATTGATCTACCAGGTGAAAAACCAGGATTGGTCCCAACATCAGATTTTTACACCAAACGATACGGCAGTGGAAATTGGCGTTCAAGCTTTAATATTTCCTTATCAATTGGTCAGGGAGAGTTAGGGATTACTCCTTTGCAGATGGCTAATATTATGGCTATTGTGGCAAACCGCGGATTCTACTATCGCCCGCACCTAATCAAAGGTATTGGTGAGAAACAGATTGTGAAGGAAGAATTCACGGAAAAGGTTTTTGCCGGTGTTGATGCCAAATATTATGAACCTGTAATTGAAGGGATGAGCCAAGCCGTGAACCAAGGTGGAACGGGAGCAGCTTCCAAGATTGCGGGCATTGAGATGTGTGGTAAGACCGGAACGGTTCAAAACCCACATGGCGAGAACCATGCTGTATTCTTTGCCTTTGCCCCTCGTGATAATCCGAAGATTGCCATTGCCGTATTCGTAGAGAACGCAGGTTATGGTGGTACATGGGCGGCACCGATTGCAAGTATGATGGTAGAGAAATATCTGAAGGATACCATTTCCCTACCGAAGTACATTCAGGATAGAATCTACAATGGCAACTTAATGCCAAAACCAAAAGTAAAAAAGGAAGATAGTATCAAAAAGGATAGTACAAAGAGCAATTCTGCCAAAACACAAACTGTACGCACGGCAGCGGTTTCACCAAAGAAAAATGAAGATTCAGGCGTATTAGTTCATCATAGTCAAGTGAGAAGGAACCATGAATAATTTGCATAAGAAAAGTTTTTTTGGACGAATTGATTGGTTGACCATTGGATTATGGCTTGCACTATGTCTGATAGGATGGTTCAATATCCATGCTGCAGTGTATGACCCTGAAAACCCAGGCTTGTTCAACTTGGCGACAAACTATGGTAAACAATCCATCTATATCTTCACGGCATTAATCATTGGAATCTGTATTCTGATTATTGACTCGCGGTTTTTTATATCCTCCGCCCCTATTATCTACATTGTGGTTATCCTCCTGCTGGTCGCCGTACTGGTGGTCGGAAGAAATGTAGGTGGTAACCAGGCGTGGATTCCCTTGGGAAGCTTCAGGCTCCAGCCTTCCGAATTTGGAAAACTAGCAACCTGTCTTTTGTTGGCCTATTACCTCAGTAACCAAACCAACAAAAACCCCAATATGAAGACACTGTTCGTCGGTGTTTGTATCGTCTTATTTCCAGTGGCCTTGGTTATGTTGCAGCCCGATACAGGTTCTGCACTTGCCTTCTTCTCCCTGGTATTTGTATTCTATAGAGAAGGTTATGTCAGTACCGGATTATTGATCATCGGTGGTTTGGCAATCTTCTTATTTGTATTGGCACTTCTGGTCAATCAGTGGATCCTGATAGGAATACTTGCCTTGGTTTGTGGTTTCTTCGCCTTTATGATGCGTAAGAAACGTAAGAACCTTATCAATATGGCCATCTTATTCGTGGTGTCCAGCGTTTATATCCTCTGCGTTGACTTTGCTTACGAACATATCCTACAACCGCATCAGCGAAATCGTATCGATATTATCCTTGGAAAAATGGACGACCCTAAAGGTCAAGGTTACAACTTAAACCAGTCCATGATTGCCATTGGTTCGGGTCAATTATTTGGTAAGGGCTACCTACAAGGAACTCAAACCAAATACAATTTCGTTCCAGAACAAAGTACCGACTTTATTTTCTGTACGGTCGGTGAAGAATGGGGATTCGTCGGATCCGTAGTGCTGATATCACTCTATGTCGCGCTATTGGTTCGATTGGTGAATATCGCAGAACGCCAAAGAACTGCCTTCGCCAGAATCTATGCCTATGGCGTAGCCTCTATCCTCTTCTTCCACTTCTTTATCAATATAGGGATGACAATAGGTATAGTACCTGTAATTGGGATTCCGCTTCCATTTATTAGTTATGGAGGGTCATCGCTCTGGTCATTTACTATTTTACTATTTATTCTGTTGAGATTCGACTCCGCAAGGAAAGGGATCGGTGGGGTGGGCTTTTGACCAGGAAAGGAGGATTTGAGGATTGGCCAAGATTTGAAAGGAAAATGTGAAACGGAAATGTGAAACGGGGAATTTGAAAGTAGAAATGTGAAACGGGGTATTGGTTTGCGGGATAATCTGAATGTGAAACCGGAATGTGAAACCAAAAAAATAAATGCTGTAATTTGGGTGAGTAATTTGGATATTACTACTTGAGTGAAGGAAATGTTGAATTGGAATATTGGGGGATAGATAAAGTTTGAGTGGGGATTAATTGCATTTTTTTTGACTAACTGTTTTCGGAATTGATATTGAAGTTTTTGTTGTAGATACGTTTGAATTCTAGTCGGGTATTTCCGAAGTTAATGAGTAAACCAATATTTACGTTGTAGGCTTCGAGGTAATTTTTGGCTTGAGCGAGATGCAAGTTTTCCAAGCTACTTAAGGCTTTGAGTTCCACCATAATTTTATTTTCCACAAAAAAATCAACTCTCCTAGTTCCTACTTTGGTGTTTTTATACATAATGGTCATTTCCATTTCACGCTTGTATGCAATATTCTGGCTCTTCAACTCTATCGCCAAACAGCGTTGATAAATCAATTCCTGAAAACCTCCTCCCAAAGTCCGATGCACCTCCATCGCACAGCCAATAATCCTACCTGTTAAATCTGTTAAATGATTATAATTTTCAATAGGATACTTCATCTTCCAATTCGTTGCTATCAATAAATATAACAACTAAAAATACCGGAAAATAAATCAACAATAAATGAAAACAAGTTACGATTAGGTTAAATAATAACTATTCTTCCTCCCTATCCAATTCTCCATTTCAAGCTCCAATCATATTAAGTTACGTTCTCCAAAAAGCAGTTTCAAATTTTCAATTCAAACTCCCAAAATACCACATTCTGTACTCCAATAAGCCGTTTCAAATTTTCGATTCAAACTCCCACCATACCATATTAAGTACTCCAATAAGCCGTTTCACTTTCTTTCAGCTCATGGCCCATCCTCAAATCATGTTTATCCTGGAAAATCCTGGTATTTACTGGCCTATGCGACTAATCACCATCCTAATTGCTTTATCAACTATTTCCTGTGGGTTTTTGCTAAAAGATTCATTCACTCGGCTGGCAAGGATGGCATTGATTGAAATTGCGTGATGACCAAACATATTACTTAAGGCATATATGCCTGCGGTTTCCATTTCGAGGTTTGTGATATTACGTCCTTCGATATTGAAGCTATTGGCGTTTTTGATCAGGTCGGGATAGGTATTATTGGATCTGACATTTCTACCTTGTGGACCATAGAATCCTGGGGCGGTCATGGTAATACCTTTAGGAAGGTCGAAGGCAAATTTATCGAGAAGTTTTTGGGATGCTCTACCGATATATGGTTTGAAGGTAAGTCCTTTAAAATGGTTGATTACAGCTTCCTGAAGTTCTACTTCGGGTTGGGTATAGGGCTTTTTATAGTATTGCATTAAGGTATCAAAACCTATGGCATATTCAGATGCGAGAACAGTTCCCATTGAAATATTCCCTTGGATGGAACCGGATGTTCCGATTCGGATAATATCCAACGATTTGATTTCGGGCTTTAAGGTTTTGGTTTTAAGGTCAACATTGACCAAGGCGTCCAATTCATTGAGGACAATATCTATATTATCCGTTCCGATTCCGGTGGAAACAACGGTGATCCGTTTTCCATTTACGGAGCCAGTATGGGTAATAAATTCGCGTCTACCTTTTTTTATTTCGATATTATCAAAGTATTTGGATACTTCAGGAACACGGTCAGGGTCACCAACAAAAATAATGGTATCAGCAATATCAGATGGCAATAAATTCAAATGGTAAATACTTCCATCGGAATTAATAATTAGTTCAGAATCGTTAATCATATGGTTCGCAAGTAATTGATCTCTACCCCCTCAATCTTCTCCATTCTCCCGATCACTTCATTTACTTGTAATTTACGGATTTCAAAAGTAATTTTACAATTCGTATCAAAATCTTGACTTAAAACTCCTAAGTCCGTTTCTTTAACGATTCGCATGACATCATTCATCTGTAAATAATCGAATTTTAATTCATAAACATCATTAACAGTTTTTTCTACAATTTGAGCATTTGCCAAAGCATCCTGGGTTGCTGTTTTGTAGGCATTGATCAATCCAGGCACTCCTAATAAGGTACCTCCAAAATAACGAACGACTACCACTAGAATATTGGTTACATCCATGGAGAGCAGTACATTCAGGATTGGTCTTCCGGCAGTACCGGAAGGTTCACCATCATCATTCACTCTAAAAACTGAACGGTCAGGGCTTAGTCTATAGGCATAACAATGGTGTCTGGCTTTAGGGTGCTGGGATTTTAGATCGGCAATAATATCTTTCAGGTTTGCCTCATCTTTGAAGGGATAGGCATAAGCGATAAACTTACTTCCTTTGTCCCTAAAAATACCTTCGGCAGGAAATTCAATAGTTTGGTATGTATCTTCAAATAAACTCACAGCAATGCAATTAATAAAACTGAAATAATGGCCAAAAATAACCCTATTTTATTGTAAACACTAAGTTTCTCCTTAAATAGTAGTACTCCGGCAATTGCACCTACTGCAATTACTCCGATATTCATTCCTGTAAACACTAGGGATGGACTATCAGGAAGTGCCTTATGTGCTTTCATATAAAACACGATATTACCGAAATTGAAAATTCCGAGAATAGCACCATATAACAAGGATTTCTTATCAAATGTTTCCTTTCTAATAAACAATAAATAAAGAAGAAAAATAAGGGCAAATCCTAATGCTAAGGTAAAGACAATCCATAAAGAAGACATGTAGCTAATCTGCGTATGAAGAGCAATCTGCTTGAATATTATATCGATGATTCCCATTCCAAAAAATACCAGCAAGGGATAAATCCACGTATTCTTACCTTCCGACTTATTGTTTTTACTCCAGCCTATCGAAAACACAATTGCCAGGAGACCTAGGGCAATACCAATAAATTTTTTGGATTCAAATTGTTCATTCATCCAGAAGTAAGCAGCAAGGAGGGGTATAAACAAGGACAATCTCTGAGCGACCTCCGTTTTTACGATTCCACCAAAGCGAATGGATAGTGCCAAACAGATAAAGATAAATGGCAATAGAAAACCTAAGGGTAAATATAGATTCCAAGGAAGATTTGATGTCCAGGGAATGATTTGAGGTTTTAGGACGAAATAAGTCAGCAAAAGAGCAACTGGGTAGTTCCAAACCAACAATTGCAGATAATTTACTCCACGTTGTCGTGCTAGCTTAATAATAATAGCTACAGTCACCGAACAGAGAACAGAAATTAGAATATAGAACATATATTTTTCACTCTTCAGAAAGAGTACAAATATATCCTTTTCCATTTATCATCATGAAATGAAACATTTTATTAAGCTTTCATTAAGAAAAGAACAACAAAATATTATCGATTTTCGAACATTTCACCTCGTTTTTAATATTATTTTCAATTGTTTTTTAGGTCTATTTTTTACGTGTTTTTTCATCATATTTTTAGTGTTTTTTATTCCTATTTTTTTGACTACAAATAACACAAAAAGCACCATTAAATGCGTAATAACTGGTTTTACTGAAATAATAAGTAAATTTTTTCGATTATTTTCATCATTTTTTAGGTTATTTTTCACGTTATTTTTCGATGTTTTTTACCTTATTTTTTCACATATTTTACGCACAAAAACAATATTTTTTAAAAAATATTTTGCACTTAATTAAAGAAGTTCTATATTTGACAACAATAACAAGGGAAATGAACAAACAATATACATATATCAACTTTTGGTTCTTTTATTTTAAAGATAAGAGCTGGGACTAGTATATGGTATTTAGAAAATATTAAGGGGTCCCAGCTGAAAAGTTTGGGACCTTTTTTATTGACAATATAAAAGCATTAGAAGACAAACAATGAGTGAGAAAATAAAGATTGCCATCCAAGGAGTTAAAGCTTCCTTTCATGAAGAAGCAGCTTTCAAATATTTTGGAAAAGAAATAGAGACCCTTGAATGCTCATCCTTTAAAAAGACTTGTGATTTACTAAAACAAGGCAAGGCAGATTATGTAGTGATGGCGATTGAGAATTCCATAGCAGGGAGTATCTTACCGAACTACAATTTACTCAGGGATTACCGCTTTCATATCATTGGTGAGGTTCATTTGAATATACAGCAACACTTATTAGCCTTACCTGGGGTAAAGCTTTCGGATATTCATTTTGTAGAGTCACATCCTATTGCGATCCGTCAGTGTGATGAGTTTTTAAGTGATCATCCAGAATGGACCATCAAGGAAGGAATGGATACTGCAGCATGTGCGAAGAAGATCTTGGATGAAAAATTAACCCAGACGGCAGCAATTGCAAGTGAGGCAGCAGCCAAACTATATGGGTTAGAAATTTTAGAAAAGAGAATTGAAACCAACAAAAAGAATTCCACTCGTTTCCTGATTCTATCGAACGAGTTGGAGGAACAGAAAAATGCGAACAAAGCCTCTCTTTCCTTCCAAACCTCCCATGCTATCGGGGCCTTAGCGATGGTATTGCAATGTTTTGCTGAGCAGAATGTAAATCTCAGTAAAATTCAATCCATGCCCGTTGTAGGCAGAAGAAACGAATATGATTTCTATGTCGATGTGGAATGGAAAAAGCAAGCAGACTATGATGCTGCGATAAGAAAAGTCCTTAAGCATACGGTGAACTTCAGTATCATGGGCGAGTACTTAAAGAACGAAAAAATCTAAATCAACATAATTAATTAAGTAAATAATCAAAAAAAAATACGATGAAACATTCATTAGACATTCTTCCATTAAAATCTTGGTTAGACACCGGAGATAAACCATTAATCATTGCCGGTCCTTGTAGTGCTGAGACAGAAGAGCAATTAGTTTCTACTGCACATTTATTAGCGAACACTGGAAAGGTGAATGTTTTACGTGCGGGCATTTGGAAACCACGTACTCGTCCAGGGGAATTTGAGGGTATTGGCAGCATTGGATTAGAGTGGATGAAGAGAGCGAAAGAGGAGACTGGATTATTGACAGCGACAGAAGTAGCGACGGCGAAGCATGTTGAGGAGGCTTTAGCAGCAGGGATTGATATCTTATGGATTGGAGCTCGTTCAACGGCGAACCCATTCACGGTACAGGAGATTGCAGACGCGTTGCAAGGTGTTGATGTACCCGTATTGATTAAAAACCCGGTTAACCCAGATTTATCCTTATGGATTGGAGCCTTAGAGCGTGTAAACAGAGCTGGAATCAAGAAATTAGCGGCGATTCACCGTGGATTCTCTTCTTTCGAGAAAACTGCTTTCCGTAATGAGCCAATGTGGGATATCGCAATTCAATTAAAAGCTATTGCACCAGAATTACCTATCATCAATGACCCAAGCCATATTTGTGGTAATCGTGAATTGATTCCATACGTAACGCAAAAAGCAATGGATATGGATATGCAAGGATTGATTATTGAATCACATATTGATCCATCTGTAGCATGGACAGATGCGAAACAACAAGTTACTCCTGCTGCCTTAGCAGAATTATTGGATAGCGTTGCAGTTCGTAAGCCAGAATCAGATAACCCAGCGTTTGAAGATAAATTAGCAGAATTACGTGGTCAAATTGACAAATTGGATGATCAAATCATCAAGCAGATTGCAGACCGAATGAAGATTGCTGAGAAAATCGGTGAATTCAAGAGAGATAACAACGTTACTATCCTTCAGATTAACCGTTGGGATGAGATTGTTCAAAAACGTATTCAATTAGCGAAAGCATTAAACTTAAGTGAAGAGTTCACGACAAAATATTTAGAGTTGTTGCATAACGAGTCGATTCGTAAGCAAAACGAGGTTATGAACACTAAACCGGTTGCGGAGGCATAAGAATGACGGCGAAAAGCTTAATTTTAACCCATCCTTCGCACAAGATTAAAGGCACGGTTCAGCTTACTGGTTCCAAATCAGAGAGCAACCGTGCTCTTATTATCAGAGCATTGAGTAAAGGGCTTGTACAAGTAGAAAACCTCTCTGAAGCAGCAGATACAGTAACCCTAAATGCAGCTTTAAACCAAGCTAGCAACGCAGATTCAGCGATTACAACAATTGATATTGGTCCTGCAGGAACAGCTATGCGTTTCCTGACCTCCTACCTGAATTTAATAAAAGGCAACTTTATTCTGACTGGAACTGAAAGAATGCAACAAAGACCTATTGGTATCCTAGTTGATGCCTTGAAAGACTTAGGTGCAGACATTCATTATGAAAACAAAGTTGGCTATCCTCCATTGAAAATTGAAGGTGGAATGATTCAAGGAAAGGAACAGATTTCAATTCAAGGAAATATCAGTAGCCAATACATATCCTCACTCCTATTAATTGCATCATCCTTAAAAAAAGGATTAACCATCAACATACTAGGAGAATTGACTTCGAGGCCTTATGTTACGATGACCTTGGAGATGTTGAAGGAATGTGGAATTCAGTATGAGTTTACAGAAAATAAAATTCAAATAACAAAACAGCCATTTACAGCCTCTACCATTTATGTAGAACCCGATTGGAGTGCAGCTTCTTATTGGTATTCGATAGTGGCATTATCCAAGGATGGCCATATCGTATTACCGGGACTAAAGGAAAGTAGTTTGCAGGGAGATATGGCAATTGTTGAAATAATGACTCATTTTGGAGTAGAATCCAGTTTTGAATCCGACGGCTTACACCTAAGAAGAGTGGATACAGGTTCTGAAAAGACCTTATTTGATTTCAAGGAATGTCCTGATTTAGCACAGACGGTTGTTGTCATAGCTTCGGCATTGAAGAAAGATGTTTCCTTTACAGGATTAGAAACATTAAAAATTAAGGAAACTGATCGGATTTTAGCCTTACAGACTGAGATTGGCAAATTTGGCGCAGAGTTGATAGCGGACGGGGAAACCTACCATTTAAAAACGGCGAAGGTAAAAGATCCTGGGAACTTAACATTTGCGACCTATGAAGATCATCGGATGGCGATGGCATTCGCGCCATTAGCGTTAGTCTTTAGCGAGGTTATTATAGAAGAGCCAAATGTGGTAGAGAAATCCTATCCGATGTTTTGGCAGCATTTAGAAGAGCAAGGCTTTCAGATTTCAGAAAAATAATATTCTGGCAAGCTAATCAAACTTATTATCAATTTTTATATATTTACGGGCATTATCGAATTATGGCAGGAAATACTTTTGGAGATTTATTTAAGATAAGCACTTTCGGGGAATCACATGGAAAGGCGATTGGGGTGATAGTAGATGGATGTCCGTCATTAGTTGAAATTGACGAGGAATTTATTCAATCGGAATTAGACAAGCGACGTCCAGGACAATCCAAAATCACCACTCAACGAAAGGAAAGTGATACTGCGCAAATCTTATCGGGAACTTTTGAAGGAAAATCCACAGGCACGCCCATTGCCATTGTGATTCCTAATGAGGACCAACGCTCCAAGGATTACTCCCATATTCAGGATAAATTTAGGCCATCACATGCTGACTATACCTATCAGGTAAAGTATGGTATTCGTGATTATCGCGGTGGAGGACGTTCTTCAGCTCGAGAAACTGCGGCACGTGTTGCGGCTGGCGCAATCGCCAAGTTATTTTTAAAACAATATGGAATCGAAATATTTGCCCATGTTTCGTCTGTAGGTAACATTGATTCTCCAAATCTTGATCTTAAGGATCTTTCTAGATTATTGGAAATCCGTGAGAATAACATTGTACGATGTGCTGATCCGGCGAGTGCTTCAGAAATGGAGGAATTTATCAACCAGGTTCGCAAGAATGGAGATACTGTTGGAGGCGTAATTTCGACGGTCATCCGCAAAGTTCCGGTAGGACTTGGGGAGCCAGTTTTTGACAAATTACACGCTGACCTTGCCAAAGCTATGATGAGCATCAATGCTGTTCATGGATTTGAGTATGGATCAGGGTTTGAGGGTTCAAAGATGTTTGGTTCAGAGCATAATGATATTTTCATCAATCAAGAAGATGAGATAAAAACAATAACCAATTTTTCAGGAGGAATTCAAGGCGGGATCTCCAATGGAATGGATATTACCTTTCGGACAGCATTTAAACCCGTTGCGACGATCATGCGTGATCAGAGCACCATTGATGCTGAAGGGAATGAAACCAGTATTTCCGGTAAAGGCCGTCATGATCCTTGTGTAGTACCTCGGGCAGTTATTATTGTGGAGGCGATGGCAGCCCTAGTAATAGCTGACCATTTATTAAAATATAAGGCCTATTTAAAGAATGCAGAATAGCAATTATATTCTTTCGTGTGATATTGGCGGAACCCATATCACATCTGCAATTGTGGAGAAAGATACGTGGAAAATTTTAAACGAGACCATCACTCGCTCGCATGTAAATTCGTTGGAAAATGCTAAATCGATTTTTCATGACTGGACTTCGAATATGAAGTCTTGCTTAGAAAAGACTGATTTAAAAGTAGTTAACATCGGAATTGCAGCGCCAGGTCCATTTGATTATGAAAAAGGAATTGCCTTAATGAAAGGGCAGTCCAAATACGATAGCATTTATAACCTGGAAGTAACTGCACCTATTTTAGAAGGTTTAGGTCAAGCAGATTTGAAGATATTATTTATCAATGACGCTGCGGCCTTCTTACAAGGAGAGGTTTTTGGATGTGGACTGGAGCATAAAGAGCGGATTTTAGGGATAACCCTTGGAACAGGATTAGGGAGTTCGGTATGGAATCAAGGGGACAAAGCATTTGATGCAGACCTTTGGAATACAGCTTACCGTGATTCCATCTATGAGGAATATCTTGTGACGAGATGGTTTGTAAAAAGATTTGAGGAGTTAAGCGGCTTAAAAGAGAGTGGTTTAAGAGAGATCCTTGAAAAACACGGGGAAAGTACAGAGGTTTCCCAATTACTTTCAGAATATCAGGAGCACCTATTACACTTCATGAACTTCTTTAGTCAGAAGCATGATTGTAAGTCTTTTGTAATTGGGGGTAATATTGTGAAGGCTTGGGATCGTATTTTTCCGGATAAATCAGTATTGGCGGATTTTGATGTTCAGATCGGTCAATATCAAGAGCATGCTGCGATTATTGGCGCGGCATCTTTATTTACCAAAGGACACTAAGAAAAGGAACATTTCCTCCTAGAAGATAGGAGGAAATGTTGTTGGATTACTATCTGCCATCATCTGATAAGCCGTTTCAACGACATCATCGACAGCAGGTTTAGTAAAATAATCACCATCGGATCCATAAGGAGGACGATGAGCTTTCGCCGAAAGCGTTTTAGGTTGGCCATCCAAATGGTAATAACCACCTTGTTTCTCTAATATTTCATGGGTTATGTAAGCCGAAGCACCTCCAGGGAAGTCTTCATCTACCACCAATAATCTATTTGTTTTCTTCAATGATTCAACAGAGATTTGGTCTCTATCAAAAGGTTGAAGACATTGCGCATCAATTATTTCAATGGAAACGCCTAATTTATCCAATTCTAAGGCGGCTTCCTGTACTATCCGAAGGGTAGAACCGTAAGATACCACGGTAATGTCCGAGCCTTCTCTAATCTTTTCAGCTTTACCAATTGGCACAGTGAACTCACTGATATTGTTTGGCATCTTTTCTTTCAAGCGGTAGCCATTCAAGCATTCAACGACTACAGCAGGTTCATCCGATTGCAGGAGGGTATTATACATACCAGCTGCTTGAGTCATATTTCTAGGCACACAGATATGCATTCCTCTCAATCCACCCAATAACACGGACATAGGCGAACCGGAGTGCCAGATTCCTTCTAATCGATGACCACGGGTTCTGACGATCAAAGGAGCTCTTTGTCTTCCTTTGGTCCGGTAGCTCAAACTTGCAAGGTCATCACTTAAGACAGGCATTGCATAAATCAGATAATCCAGATATTGGATTTCTGCGATAGGTCTAAATCCTCTAATCGCTAGTCCTATCCCCTTCCCTATAATTGCAGATTCACGAATTCCGGTATCAAATATTCTTTGGCTACCGAATTCATCCTGTAGGCCAGCGAAACCTTGGTTCACATCGCCTATTTTACCTACATCCTCCCCGAATGCCAACAATCGGGCATCATTATGAAAATTAGCTTTAAAACAAGCATTCAGTACTTCTCTTCCGTCTACGATTGGAGAATCGTTATCATACTGAGGCGCGATTGTTTCAACTGCTAAAGGGGAATATTTGGTATCTACGAAAAGTTTATCGTTAAATCTATCGTGGTTAATTTTTTGTTTTTCTCGGAACCAAGAAATCAGTTCATCCTTGCCAGGAACATCGATTCCTCTAAGTTCACGGATTACACGGCGAACATTAACATACACCTCCTTTAGGGAAGGCTCGGTTGTTGAAAGCAAGGTTTTTAAAGGGATTTCTGCTGCGTGGTGGTTAATACCTTCCAATTTAGCAATGGCTTCTTGCAGGTCAACCTGTAGAGTTTTGCGATAATCGGTCCAGGCACGTTTTTGTTCCTTACGAACAAAGTCTTTTGCTTCGGAATCGATATCAGCCAACTCCTCTTCAGTTGCCATTCCAGATTCGATTAGCCAATCGCGCATTTTCTGATTACAATCGAAATCAGTTTCCCATTGCAATCTTTCTTCCGATTTATAGCGTTCATGCGATCCAGAAGTGGAGTGGCCTTGCGGCTGTGTCATTTCCACTACGTGAATCAAGCATGGTTTACTTTCATTTCTAGCGAGTTCAGCAGCTTTTTCATAGACTTCACAAAGGCCGGCATAATCCCATCCTTTGACGCGGAAAATTTCAAAGCCTTGACCGGCTTCATCTTCCTGAAACCCTCTTAATACGGCGGAAATATCGCCTTTAGTAGTTTGGATTTCATTAGGCACGGAGATTCCATAGCCATCATCCCAAATGGAGATGACAACGGGTAATTGCTTTACTCCGGCAGCATTTACTGTTTCCCAGAATACCCCTTCGGAAGTTGCGGCATTACCGATTGTACAGAAGACTACTTCCTGTCCATTATTTGAGAATTTCTCTTTATGGGATAAGTTTGGATTGTTTTTATACAATTTAGAGGCGAGCCCCAATCCTAGGATTCTGGACATTTGTCCCCCTGTTGTTGAGATATCGGAAAAGCAGTTTACCTGGGCTGTTTGATCAATCCATTCACCGTTTTCATCAATGATAGGGGTTGCGAAGTGAGCGACCATTTGTCTTCCTGCGGAGGAAGGTTCGGCCTTGATATCGGGATTAGCATATAATTGAGAGAAAAAGTGATAGATATTGCTAATTCCTAGCGCGAAGGCCAAGGTTTGGTCCCTATAATAGCCTGATCGCCAATCGCCGGGTTTGAAGACCTTTGACAGGGCAATTTGGGCTAATTCCTTACCGTCTCCGAAAATTCCAAATTTCGCTTTACCGGTTAGCACTTCTTTTCGTCCAAGGAGGCTAACATATCGGCTTTGGGTGGCTAGTTTATAATCTTCAATGAGTACCTGGCGGAATTCCTCGTAGCTAATTTTTGATGTATTGTATTGCACTGATCGTGTCGTATTTAAATCTGACATTAAAGTGGTTCCTTTTTTAACAAAAATAAGAAAATAAACCAGTTTATCTTAGCCAATTTCAGGATTATATCAGATGATTTTTGAATTAAACATTTAACATTAAGACAATAATCCTTACTTTTAGCCGTATTTTCAAAGGACTTATGAGTAACATACATTTTTTTGATGCAAACGCGGGATCCGGGAATTTAGGAGATCTTGAAAAAACATTAGTCGTTAACAACTTGCTAACGATACCTTTAGAAAAAAGGAACAACGATTGGGTAGCGGAGTTTATCGATCATATTGGAGAGGCGAATCTTGCGGTTTCTGAACCGGAGATTATCATGAGCTCAGAAGGCTTTCCCTATTTTAATTTACGTTCGGTAGAACCAGGGGAGAATTTTCAGGCCTACGTCATAAAGAATAAATTAGGGCACTTACTTCAAAGTGGTTTTGGAGTAGCATTGAATACAAGAAAGGAAAATCCGGATTGGATGTTCAGTTATGGGGATTTGATGAATTATGCATTACGCAATGAGTTTTACACGGATGATCATCATTTCGCAAGGAACAACGAGGATTTTGTGATTGGCAACGATGAGGAAATCTTGGTGGGACAACCTTCGGAGGAGATATTACCTAGTTACGCTCGACATCAGATTCGCGAATTCCTACAATATTCAGGGGTTAGGAATCCGATGGTTATGCTGATTGCAAGAAATTATACGGATGAGGAAAAGGTAACACAGGACCTGGTTTTTAATATTACGCCTAAGAACTTTGCCAATGAACAAGAATATAAGCAGGCTATGAGTACGATTTCATGGTTTTTACCTAAGCATTATTCATTGGTAGGCTTGGATTCGGAAACTGTAGGTTCAGGATTTCAGCCTTTATAGATTTATTTTGGTCAAGACGGAGCACTGTTTTGACCAAAATCATCATACTAAAAAAATACACAAATTACTTATCTAGACTTTGTTGGAACGAGGCAGGGTCAAAATACTAAACTATGTTTTTATTTAATGTTCGGGTTTATGGGATATTGATCAATGATCGCAATGAGGTCCTAATAAGCGATGAGCGCACAGAGAATGTTTCATTCACTAAATTTCCGGGAGGGGGTTTAGAATATGGGGAAGGATTGTTGGATGCCTTGAAGCGCGAGTACCTAGAAGAAACAGGAATGGAGGTTGAGGTTATCAAGCATATTTATACGACGGATTTTTTTGAGAAATCGAGTTTTAATGAGAGTCAAATAATCTCAATATACTATCAGGTAGAGCAAAAAAACGAAGTAGAATTAAACATTAAGACAAAATCTTTCGACTTTACTGAAAAATCACTAGAAGGAAAATTACAAGCGTTTAGATTAATTCCCTTGCAGGAGTTGCAAGAAAATGACTTAACATTTAAAACTGACCAGGTTGCGTGGGTTGAATTTTTAAAAAATATAGATAAAATTCAATTATAATATAAATGTTGCAACTTTTATTTGATTTTATAATAAAAGGTTTTTACTTTTACAGTGGGTCTTGGAGGTAGACTATTGTCTATTCTGGGATCTATGTTTTGAAAACACCTAGTTCTATAGGGTTTTATTAATAGTTAGTGTGATTTTAAGGCGATACTCCCCGTATCGCCTTATTTATTTTAACCTGACTAACGCCCTGCAATTATCTTAATAAGTAAGCCAATAATATTACAATTGCCCCACCGATAATAATAATCCACTTATTAATATTTCCACCATGGGCCCCTTCTTGGCTCTTGAACTTATAATCTCTTTTAAACTTATTTTCATCCATAATATTTTCTTTACTAAATGTTACTATTTTGATTTTAAACTCCTAAAAAAAACCTATAATCCTAACCCTTTTGTTAATTCAAATATTCAATTATATGATGCTAAATATATTCAATTTACATAAAATTATTCATGATGATAGGGTTCACCGCGCATAATTGTGTAGGCCCTATAAATCTGTTCTACGAAGAATAATCTGACCATTTGATGGGAAAAGGTCATCCTGGAAAGCGAAATCTTTGTATTGGCGCGTTGATAAACAGATTCATCAAAGCCGTAAGGGCCGCCGATCATAAATACCAGGTGTGTAACACTGGCGATCATTTGCTTCTCCAGGAAGTTTGAAAACTCCACTGAGCTATACTCCTTCCCTCTTTCATCGAGGAGGATAATATAATCTTGGTTCGTACAATTTTTCAATAATAACTGGGCTTCCTTTTCTTTCTGTTGGTCCTCTGTCAGGTTTTTCGAATTCTTTATATCAGGGATTGTTACAATCTGAAAATTGACGTAATGTTTGAGTCTCTTGGTGTATACTTCGATTCCTTGAACAATATGTTGATCATCAGTTTTTCCAATGCAGATCAGGGAAATTTTCATTTGTTTAGAATTTGATAAGCTACAAAAGTAAGACTTATCTGCTGCTTATGAGGAAGCAAAAGGAAGGAAAATTGCATAAAAAAGCCCTTAACTAAAGTCAAGGGCTTTTAATATTGAATTAAATAAAATTATTTATTTGCAACTAAATTGATGTCGAAATTGATCTCTTTAGAGATTAAATCATCAGATTTACCTTCATAATTCACACCCCAATCAGCTCTAGTGATGTTAAAGTTAGCTGTAGCTTTCACTGTTGCTTCAGTAGATTCAACAATTTTAGCGTCAAAAGTAATGTTTTTGCTAACTCCTTTGATTACTAGGTTACCAGAGATATTTAAATCTTGGTCAGTAGCACCAGGTTTAACTTCAGTGATAGTGAAAGTAGCTTCAGGATGACTTGCAACTGCGAAGAAGTCTTCAGATTTTAAGTGTCCGTCTAATTTACCTTTGAATTCACCTTCTAGATCAGTTGAGCTGATGGTATTCATATCAAGGACAACGTTTCCACCTACCAACTTACCATTATCTACGTTTAAAGTACCTGATTTAATAGATACAGTACCAGTGTGTTTTCCAGTAACTTTAGTTCCTGTCCAAACTACTTTGGAAGCTGCTGTATCTACATTTAATGTATTACCTACAACTTCAGTTTGAGTGATTGCAACTGAATCTTTAGTTTCTGCTTTTTTACCTTCAGGGTTTCCTGCACAAGATGCTAATACGAAAGCAGCAACTGCAGATAGTAATGTGATTTTTTTCATTGTGTGTTTGAACAATTAATTTTGCACAAAAATATATAGACTTAGTAGATTTTCAAGTGTAGAATAATTTTTTTAACACTAAGAAGACAATTCTTGTTAATGTCCAGCAGGTTGTGCCTCTACTCTTCTGATATCTGCTCCTAATGCTTTCAGGCGTTCTTCGATATGTTGATAGCCTCTTTCGATCTGTTCGATATTATAGATGACCGATTTCCCTTGAGCTGACAAAGCAGCAATCAATAGGGATACCCCAGCTCTGATATCCGGAGAGGTCATTTCGATACCGCGAAGTTTATTTTGCTTGTTCAAGCCGATAACGGTAGCACGGTGTGGATCACAAAGGATAATTTGAGCACCCATATCGATAAGTTTATCTACGAAGAACAGACGGCTTTCAAACATTTTTTGGTGAATCAGAACATTTCCTTTAGCTTGAATTGCTGTAACAAGGACGATGCTCAATAAATCAGGCGTAAATCCTGGCCATGGGGCATCAGAAATGGTTAAGATAGATCCATCGATAAAAGTATCGATTTCGTAGTTTTCCTGAGCAGGGATAAAAATATCATCTCCTTTAAGTTCAAATTTGATTCCAAGGCGAGCAAATACCGAAGGGATAATTCCTAACTCTTGGAAGCATACATTCTTAATGGTGATTTCAGAACCTGTCATGGCTGCCAAACCGATAAATGATCCGATTTCAATCATATCAGGAAGCATTCTATGCGTAGTTCCATCAAGTTTTTCAACTCCTTCAATGGTTAGCAAGTTAGAACCAATTCCGGAGATCTTAGCTCCCATTCTATTCAACATTTTACAAAGCTGTTGTAAATAAGGTTCACAAGCGGCATTGTAAATGGTTGTTGTTCCTTTTGCTAAAACTGCCGCCATTACGATATTGGCAGTACCAGTCACCGATGCTTCATCAAGGAGGATGTATGTACCTTTTAATTGAGTAGCATCCACATTGAAGAAATGGTTTTCAGCATCATAGACAAACTTAGCACCTAGTTTTTCAAAACCCAGGAAGTGTGTATCTAGACGGCGTCTTCCGATTTTGTCGCCACCTGGTTTAGGGATAGCTGCCTTTCCGAATCTTGCCAACAAAGGACCTACGATCATAATAGATCCACGAAGGCTCCCTCCTTTTTTCTTGAATTCTTCAGATTGGAAATAATCTATATTGATGTTTTTTGCTTCAAATTCGTACGTATCCTCATTCACTCTATTGACATCTACGCCCATTGCTGCCAATAAATCGATCAATTTATTTACATCTTTAATATCAGGGATATTGCTAATGGTCATTTTCTCAGCGGTCAATAAGACTGCAGAGATAATTTGTAATGCTTCGTTTTTAGCTCCTTGAGGAACGATTTCTCCTTTTAATGGTTTACCACCGTAAATTTCAAATGCATTCATAGTTTCTTCATATCAACCAATCCTTCAGCTTGAAAAAATTAAAGGATTGTTCAATTCATATCATACCTAGATGAAAAAAGCAATTGTACAAAGAGTACCAATTGCTTTTTTCAAAAGGTCTTATTTATAATTCTTCTTCTGTCTGTTGTTGTTATTGTTGTTCGAGGGTCTCTTGTTATTATTGTTGTTGTTACTATTCCTCTTGTTGTTGTAATTATTTTGCGGCTTATTTTGTTGTTGTTGGCCGGTATTACTACCTGAGGTTTTAACACGATTCCCTGGAGGAGGAGTTTTGAAATCAAGTTTCGTCAGTACGGTATCTGCTGGCAATTGTAATTCACCATGCGATAGTGTACTTAAATCTTGAAGGATCTGATCATCAGAGACTGAATCTTTATTCCAAGTTAAGTAAGCCATTTTCATGAAATTGGCTACGCTTAAGGTCATTTTTTGTCTGGCTTCCGGGTTAGAGATATTCAAGGTTTTCTTGATCATCTCTTCTACGGTGTGTCCATAATGTTTAAACTTGATATTATGGTTAGGATATTTAAGAGTCTCTGGTTTATGGTGAATATTTTCCTTGGTCGGGATTGGATAAGGAGAATCCACATCAATTTTAAAGTCCGAAATAATGTATAAATGGTCCCAAAGTTTATGTTTAAAGTCAGATACATCACGAAGATGTGGGTTTAATACCCCCATCATATCGATGACCACCTGCGCTAAACGGTTTCTTTCTTCCCTATCTGACAGCGTGCAGATATAGTCCACCATATTCTGTACGTTTCGGCCATATTCTGCCAAAATTAATTTTGGTCTAGTGCTGTTATAATCAAAAATCATATGTTTATTTTGCTTTAACCCTCTATAGGTGTTAAATATGTAATTCTAAATTGGGCATCAATTTACTATTCTAAGCTTGGCAAATTTAAGCAACAATTGCTTCTGTCCCAACTCTTTGAAGAAAATAGTTGCTTTAATATCCGGTTTATTTCCCTCGAGGTTAATAACCTTACCAAATCCGAAGCGTTCATGTTCAACTTCCATACCAACCTGCAGACCTGAAGTATCTGAAGGGGCAAAATCAGGACTTGGTTTATGTGCTTTTGGCAATATGGAAGTTGTCTTTATTACTTTAGGTTTTGGTTTAGAAAACACATCACCTGAAGCATTACCGCCTTCTTTGCGTTGCCATTGCACGCGTTCTGACCCGAAGTCATCATCCATCATTGGTGATGAGCGTGGCTTGAAGTCAAGATCCAAACAACTTGGATTTAATTCATCTAGAAACCGACTTGGTTCACAGTTATTTAATGTTCCCCAACGGTATCTGGAAGTTGCATAGGACAAATGTAGCTTTTTTTCTGCACGTGTCACTGCGACATAGAATAATCTTCGTTCTTCTTCCAGTTCTGACCTTGAATTTAAAGATAATTGTGATGGAAACAAATTTTCTTCCAATCCAACGATATGAACTACAGGGAATTCAAGTCCTTTGGAGGCGTGAATCGTCATCAAAGATACAGTATCTGCATTTGGATCCTTATCATTATCATCATTCGTCAGTAAGGCGATATCCTGCATGAAGACATCCAATCCTTTTTCTTCAAGATCTTCCCTTTCTGAGAATTCTTTGATACCGTTCAAGAGTTCTTGGATATTTTCATATCGTGCTAAACCCTCAACAGATTTATCCTCGTAAAGATCTTTCAGTATTCCAGAGTGCTGAGCAATATGCATTGCGGTGTCAAATGCAGAATTTGTTTTTGAAGTCGCCTGGAAACTTTGAATCATCAATCCGAAATTGGAAACTGAAGCAGCACTACGACCGTCCAAGAACATTTGAGCATTGGCAACCACATCCCACAAACGTAATTGTTGTTGGTCAGCTGCCACCATAATTTTCTCTACAGTCGTATCACCGATCCCTCTTCGCGGATAGTTAATCACCCGTTTCAATGCCTCTTCATCATTCGGATTAAAGGTCAATCTGAAATAGGCTATTAAATCCTTAATTTCTTTCCTTTGATAGAACGATGTTCCTCCGTAAAGCTTATAAGGAATATTCAGTTTTCGCAAAGCCTCCTCCAATGAACGCGATTGCGCATTAGTTCGGTATAGGATTGCAAAATCTTTATACTTTAAACTCTTCAATGATTTTTCCTGAGAGATTGCTTCAGCAACGATCTTACCTTCCTCATTATCGGAGAATGCACGACTTACTTTGATTTTCTCTCCATCCTCATTATCAGAGAATACATTTTTTTCTAATTGATTCTTGTTATTAGCAATAATACTGTTTGCAGCATTTACGATCATTTTTGTAGATCGATAATTTTGCTCCAGTTTAAATACCTTCACATCAGGATAGTCTTTTTGGAAATTTAAGATATTCTGAATATTTGCACCCCGGAAGGCATAAATACTCTGGGCATCATCTCCAACGACACAGATATTTTCATTTACTGCAGCCAATCTTTTCACAATCAGGTATTGAGAAAAGTTGGTATCCTGATACTCATCCACCATCAGGTATTTGAATTGATGCTGATATTTATGCAGAACATCTGGATATTTATTCAACAAAACGTTTGTTTTGAACAATAAATCGTCAAAATCCATGGCTCCAGCGCGGTAACAGCGCTGAGCATAGGTCATATAGATCTGTCCTAGCTGACCACGACCATTTGACTGATCCTCGGCTAGAATAGCTTCGTTCTTATTATATTCTTGTGGGGAAATTAAATTATTCTTTGCGGATGAGATACGACCATACACATGGTTGACATTGTATAGTTTATCATCGAGGTTCATCTCTTTCAAGATGGTTCTCAACAGACTTTTGGTATCGTCTGTATCATAGATTGTAAAGTTTTTGGGATAGCCCAAGAGTTCGGCTTCAACACGTAATATACGGGCAAAAACAGAGTGGAATGTTCCCATCCAGATGTTTTTGGCTTCGGAGCCTACCACTTTCATAATACGCTCACGCATTTCCTTGGCTGCTTTATTGGTAAAAGTCAACACAAGTACATTGAAAGGGTCTACACCTTGCTGTATCAGATGGGCTACTCTATAGGTAATTACACGCGTTTTTCCAGATCCAGCACCAGCAACAATCATCACTGGACCTTTAATAGTTTCAACGGCGTTTCGTTGTGAGGGGTTCAATCCTGCTAAAAAATCCAAAATACTCTCCTAAATTTATCTAATGTAATGCCTCAAAAATGGGGACTCAAATTTAATAAAAATAGCCGTACTATTCTAGAAAATTATCCACAGGCACAAGAAGATAGGAAAAAATCAATCGATTTGATTGAGCAACTCTTGAAATCGTTCCATAAATAATCCGACATGGTAGCCATCCAGCAATGCATGGTGAACATGTAGGGATATCGCCATGGTCTTTTTCCCGTCGACATCCATTAATTTTGCGAAGGAAATTTTAGGGCATGAATCCGGATAATCGAAGTTTCGAGCATGGGAAAGGGAAGTAAAATTGACCCAGGGCAATGCCGAGCAATGCACCTCATTTAACTTAGCACCTGTTAAATCTAATCCCGAAGAACTTTTTACTTTTTCTACTGCCTGATTGGCTCCTTTCAAAAACTCCTCTTCATCCTCTCGAAAATCAATATAGGAAAACCCGAAAGTATTATCATCACGAAGTACGGTGGTCGAGATATGAACCTCATCATATAAATAAAGTTCTGAATTATCAATCCTTAACCTGAAGTTCTCAATTTCATTCATGGCTTTAATAGCACGGTACAGGTAGTACAGAAAGAAAGACTGAGACTTTAACTTTGCCTGTTGATAAGCAATAGTTAAGTCCAATTCTGCAGTTATTCCATGGAAGGGTTCGGTAAATTTGGAAAAGAACTCAAAATGTTCCTTTCTAGACCAGCTATCTAAATCGACTTTCTTTCTCATATGAGCACAAAACTAATAAATCATCACAGATCTAAAAATGAAGAACTGCATTCCACTAATACCCCTAATCGATGGGAATGTTTCAAACTTGTATCTGGTTTTATAAATTTGTTCTTACAAGATCAAAATCTGACTTATGAAAAAAATACAAATTGCTATACATTCCTTGATTCTTGCGATTCTCTTTGTTGCTTGTGGGGTTCAAAAAGAAATTCCCAACAGCTTTGTAGAGTTGAAGAAAATGGTCCCCAATATTGAAATCGAATTGCGATATTTTGGGAACCACAATTTCATGGGGAGGCGGGTGAAAGGCTATGAAGCAAACAAAGTTTATATCAGTAAGGAAGCTGCGAAATCCTTGGTTTTAATTCAGAAAGAATTGAATCAAATGGGATTGGGAATAAAGGTTTTTGATGCCTACCGACCGCAGCAGGCAGTTGATAATTTCAAGGAATGGGCATTGGATATCGCAGATAGCACCGCAAAACAAGAGTTTTATCCAGATGTTGACAAGCGAGACCTTTTTAAACTCGGATATATTGCGGAGAAGTCTGGACATAGCCGCGGTAGCACGATTGACTTGACCATCATTAATCTCACGGACAAGAAGGAACTGGATATGGGTACAGGATTCGACTTTTTCGGAGAACCCTCCCACCATGATTACAGTGAAATTTCAGATGCTCAAAAGGCGAATAGAAAATTATTGAGAGGCATCATGGTGAAATATGGCTTCAAGGCAATTGAAGAAGAATGGTGGCATTATACCTTAAAAAATGAACCATTCAAGGATCAATATTTCAATTTTGCCATCAAATAAATGGAATAAAAAAAGCGCCGAAGATAACTTCAGCGCTTTTTTAAATATTTTCTATTTCCGATTAAAATGGAGCATCATCTGGCATATCATTCATTCTAGAAGGCATTGTGATTCCACCACCGAAATCTCCAAAGTTACCAGAAGGTTGAATTGCACTACCCATTCCTGCACCAAAATCATTGAAACTACCACCATCTGGACCCATTCCTGAGAAATCATCTTCTAAATCGACGAACTTCACATACTTACCTACGAAGCGTAAAGGAACAATACCGGTCTCCCCGTTACGGTGTTTTGAGATAATAACCTCTCCTACACCTACTGTTGATCTTCCTTCTTCATCCTCCAACAAACCATAGTATTCAGGACGGTAAAGGAAAAGTACCATATCGGCATCCTGCTCAATAGATCCGGACTCACGTAAGTCGGAAAGCATAGGACGCTTACTGTTTCCTGGTCTGGATTCCACTGCACGGCTTAACTGCGACAAGGCTAATACAGGGATATTCAGTTCCTTAGCAACGGATTTTAATGCACGTGAGATACTACCGATCTCTTGCTCACGGTTACCACCACCCTTACCATCGGCTTTTCCATGCATCAACTGCAAGTAATCGACGATTACCATTTGGATATCGTACTGTGCTTTTAAACGTCTGCATTTCGCACGGAATTCAAATACGTTTAATGCTGGGGTATCATCAATAATTAAAGGAGCTTCGGTCAAGCGGCCAATTCTAGAGTGCAATTGTTGCCATTCATGATCCGCAAGGTTTCCTTTTTTAAGTTTTTCTTGTTCAATTTCGGTTTCTCCGGCAATCAGACGATTTACTAACTGCACCGATGACATCTCCAGGGAGAATACAGCAACGGCACGATTATGATCGACTGCTGCGTTTCTAGCAACAGACAATACGAAGGCCGTTTTACCCATCGCTGGACGAGCCGCAATAATCACTAAGTCTGAAGGCTGCCAACCCGAGGTCATTCTATCCAATGCTGTCAATCCGGAAGGAATACCTGTTAATCCATCCGTTTTCTCACGTAAGGATTCCAACGAAGAAATGGCCTCACGCATGATATCATCCATTTTTCTGGAGTCTCTCCTTAAGTTGTTTTGGGCGATATCGAAAAGTGATTTTTCAGCATGATCCAATAAATCAAAGATATCGGAAGTTTCATCGTAAGATGAGTTGATAATTTCGGTAGATACCTTGATTAATTCACGTTGAATATATTTTTGGGAGATAATACGAGCATGGTATTCTATATTGGCCGCTGAAACGACACGGTCAGTCAACTGAGTGATATAGTATGCACCACCTACCATTTCCAAGGCTCCCATTTGGCGCAATTCAGCCACCACGGTAAGAATATCGATTGGGGAAGTCTTTTGGAAGAGATTGTAGATCGCTTGGAAAATCTTTTGGTGAGCTTCTTTATAGAATGAATCAGGCTTTAAGATATCGATCACTTCACTAAGCGCATTTTTCTCCAACATCAGCGCACCTAATACCGCCTCTTCCAGGTCCAATGCCTGTGGAGGGAGCTTACCTAATCCAGAGACTAAGTTATTTAAGCTCGTTCTTTTTTTGTTGAAGTTTGCGCGGCTAGATTGTCCTGACGCACTGTTTGTAAATTCGTTTTCTAAAGACATACTATAAAATATTTCTCGGCTTGATTCACCCTGCTTTCAATGATAGGGTAACAAATGTAAGAAAAATAAGAGATGCCCTACCATCAAGTTTTGAACAGTAAAAAATAGGTGCTTCAACAATCATGCAATAGGAGTTGTAAAACAGGGACTAATAATTAACATCAATTGTGAAGAACCTGTTAATAACTAAATTTACGCATTATAAATCAACATTTTAAAGGAATGTGGATAAGATTAAGCTTTGTGAATAACCTGCTAACAGCCTACAAAAAACAGTTAATTTGAAGTACTATTCTCTCTTCTATTCATAGTCAGCGAGTTAGGTATGCTTAAGTCTTCTTTAAGTTTAGAATGACCCTTTGAAAGTCCCAATATTTTAGTCAGTTTGTTGTATCTTTGTGTATGTCAACTTAGCAACTCCTAAAATCCTGGAAAAAGATTTAAATCAGGAAGAAATGCTAATAATATTAAAAAATTAAAAAAATGAGGACAGTTTTAATCACGGGAGCAAGCTCTGGAATTGGAGAAGCTTGTGCTCTTGAATTGGCAAAGGAAAATAAATATAGATTTCTATTATGCGCCAGAAGAGTTGAAAAACTGGAGGAATTAATCCAAAAAATCAAAATCATCAACCCCAATACGGAAACCCATAGTTTTAAACTGGACGTTCGCAATTCGGATGAGGTAGAAACGACTTTCTCTAACCTTCCTGAAGAATGGAAAAAAGTTGATATCCTAATTAATAATGCGGGATTGAGTCAAGGTTTGGATTCCATCCAAGATGGCAAGATTGGGGATTGGGACCGCATGATCGACACCAATGTAAAAGGATTATTATATGTGACCAAGTATGTAATCCCAATGATGGAAGGAAGTGATCAGGCACATATCATCAATTTAGGTTCGATAGCTGGAAAAGAAGTTTATCCGAATGGCAATGTTTACTGCGCAACAAAACATGCGGTAGATGCTCTTACAAAAGCCATGCGCATCGATCTTTTAGCGAAAGGCATCAAAGTCACCAGCATCGACCCAGGAATGGTAGAAACTGAATTCTCAGAAGTAAGATTCCACGGCGATAAAGAACGTGCGAAAAACGTGTATACAGGCTTGACACCACTATCAGGACAGGATATAGCTGAGATTGTATCTTTTGTACTCTCCAGACCAAAACATGTGAATATCAATGATTTGTTGGTGATGCCAACAGCTCAAGCAAATGGAACAATAGTAATTAGAAAATAAACAAAACATATATGTCATTAGAAGCAAAAATCACACAAGATATCAAAGCGGCAATGATCGCTAAGGACAATGTAAGATTACGTGGATTGCGTGCAATTAAAGCAGCCATTTTATTAGCAAATACAGAGAAGGGACATGCTGAAGCATTGACAGAAGAAGGTGAAATCAAAGTATTGCAAAAACTTGCTAAGCAACGTAAGGAGTCAGCAGAAATCTACCAACAACAAGATAGAAAAGACTTATATACCATTGAAATTGAGGAATTGGAAGTAATCGAAGAATTTCTTCCAAAACAGTTGGACCGTGATGCCGTTGAAAATGTAGTAAAAGGAATTATTGCTGAAACAGGTGCTACCTCCATCAAGGACATGGGGAAAGTAATGGGTGCTGCCAACCAAAAACTTGCGGGTCAAGCTGATGGACGCACGATTTCAGAAGTTGTTAAATCGCTATTAAGCTAAGAAATTTATGGAATGGAGATTAAAATCCTTTTCTGAATTAAGCTCCTTAGAGCTCTATAAAATTTTACAGCTACGTATCAATGTTTTTATGCTGGAACAGGATTGCCTTTATCCAGAATGTGATGACAAGGATTTAAAAGGCAACCACCTTTTTGCAATGGATAATGATATCTGTATCGCTTATGCGAGATTATTACCACCTGATATCTCCTACCCTAATTGTAGCTCCATTGGCAGAGTAGTGGTTCATGCTGACTACAGAAAGCATCAATATGGTCAAGTTCTGATGAATAAGGCTATTGAAGAGTTAAAGCAGGAATTTCCATCGGTACCAATCCGGATTAGTGCTCAGGAATACCTGATGCGATTTTATACTGGACTAGGATTTCAGATTGAAAGTGAGGTCTATTTAGAAGACAACATCCCACATCTGGAAATGGCCCTCTATCCATAAATAGAAAAATAAAAACAAAACCCCCAATGTTTAATCGCATTGGGGGTTCTTTTTTATCTTGTTTTTACTGGTCTTTCACCGAAATGTTTATCTCTTTCAAAGGTCGACATATGGCGTTCTTTTTTCGCTGGATAGATATCATCCAAAGTGATCATGATACCTGTTTCTTCCACTTCACCGAATTCGTTATTTCTGGCAGTTCCAAATACACGCATGGTTGGAGAAAGATTCATATAGGTATTGATCAAAGGCGGAATGTTTTCATCTAATTCGCGAATCCTAGCATTCAAAACCTTATATCCTTCTTTATAATCCAATCCATCAAAAATTCCGATATACTTCGAGATATCCGTTTTATAGCCCAGGTAAAGATCCTGAACTGGTTGCACTAAATTATCCTTATCAGGGAAATAGTGTTCCATAAAATAGATTAGTAGATCTCTTGCTTCAGCGTTATAATGCGGATACATGGTGACCTTTCCAAAAAGATATTTAACATCAGGATTAATAAGAACCAGTGCTCCTAGTCCGTCCCATAAGTTATCTAAAGAGAAGATACCTTTTCTATTATCGATTGCAGGTTGATATTTAGGTTGAACCCAAGATCTGCCTAATTCAATAGTATAGGGTAAGAAATCCTTTTTGAATTTTTCAGAAAAATCAAAGTAATGTGCGGTTGAGAGATGAATTTCTCCATTAGAATCGGTTGCTTGATCGCATTTTATCACACGGTAACCAGCGATGATTTCTTCATCTTCTGGATTCCAGGCGATTAATTGATCATAATTATGATCTGAGGTATCATTTTCATCAATATCTAAGGGTAATCCGGTACCACCGCCGGCACCACGAAAGGTAAGTTCGCGCAATCTTCCGATTTCACGCATAATATTAGGTGCGGTATGATAATTTACTAAATAGACTTCGTTACTTCCATTATTGGTATAGCGAACGAAGGCTTCTTTCGTAAGTTCACTTTTAATTAGATCTCTATCTACCGGTTGAATTATTTCTTGCATACATTATTTTTTACCATGAGCCATGGCATAAACCACTTCTTTTACTTCTGCTGCCCATTGACGTTCATTCTTGCTGGTGTCAAAATGGGTATAAGGAATTTTCTTCCCGATTCTGATGGTGATATCCTTCCCTCTTTGGGAAAACATCTCATCAGGTAAATATAACATTTCAATATTTGCTTTTAATCCTATTTTATGTCTTATTCTCGATAGGTTGTAAAAGAAATTCGAGTTTCGTCCTTCAATATAAACAGGAACAATGTCTTTTTTATATTTTTTTGCTTTACTGATAAAGCTTTTTTTCCATTCTAGATCAACAATCTCTCCTTTTATTTTCCGAGAAACTAGTCCGGCAGGGAATACTAATAGGGCATGATCGGATGCATATGCATTTTCTATAGCAGCAATAGCTGATTTACTCTGACCACCGACTTTATTTACAGGAACGAATAATGGTTCAAGATTTCGGACATTCATCAGAATATCATTTACCAAGAATTTCACATCCTTTCTATACTTGCCTATGACTTGCATAAATGCCACTCCATCCAAACCACCTAGAGGATGGTTCGAAGCAAAGATTACACTTTCATCTAAAGGAATATTTTCAGCACCTTCCAAATGCACATTCACCTTAAGTTCTTTCAGTAATGAGTCCACAAAATCTAAACCCATATCATCATGATAGGTAGTCATGATGTAATTTATCTCGTCTTCATGGATCGTTTTTACTAAATAACTTAATAATGGCTTGGGTATCCATTTGGCTAAGCCTGGACTTTTCTTGCGTATTACCTCCCTGATTTCAATAAACTTCTCTTGCTTTTCTAAGCTCATATACTATAATACTCTTTAATAAAAGTTGTGTAAAATTACATAATTAGTTTTAAGATGACTAAAACATCTTTTTATTTTATATCAATTTAATATTTTCACTACCTTAGCAATAAACGCAGAATTAAACTAAAATTAAACGTTTTTCTTTTTTTTTAGTTTAATCATATAAAAGGTTTCATGTATATCGGTGAAAACATATCTACGCTCTATACCGAAGTTCATCCAAATGACACGGTAGCTTTTTCTTTAGATAAGATTAATGAGCTTCATTTTCATCAACTTCCCATCGTAAAAGGTAAGGAATATCTCGGATTAATCACTGAAGAAGACCTTTTATCCCTGGAAGATGAAGATACCTTAATTAAGGAACTTAAACTATCCTTTCCTTTCATTTATCTTTACGATTATCAACACATCTATGATGCATTGCAATATTTGGAAACCTATCAGTTTGATTTATTGCCAATTGTAAATAAACAGAAGGAATATGTGGGCGTTATTACTCAAAAAGATTTATTGAGAGCAGTCAACCAAACCATATCCAATCAGGATAAGGGAGCTATCATTGTTCTTGAAATGGAAGATCGAGACAATAGTTTAACTCATGTTTCGCATATTATTGAATCTGAAAACACCAAAATCTTAAATACCGGGATTAGACCTATTGAAAATTCTTCGAAGGTAGAATTGACTATTAAGGTTAATAAAAACAATATTTCTTCGGTATTAGCTTCCTTGTGGAGACATGATTATGTGGTGAAGGCAACATTTAATGATGGGTCAGATCAAAATGATATCCAAGAGCGATATAATCTTTTAATGAACTATTTGAATATTTAATTCTTAGAATTTTCCATCTTTGCGAATAATATGAGCAAAAGCATGAAAGAGCTGTCCATAGCAGTATACGGTAGAGAGTTTAACCAATCCGTGATTGGATATGTCATTGAACTTTTCACTTATCTGCGTGAAAAAAATGTGAAAGTATATATCCACCACGACTTTCATAGTTTCCTGAAGCGCCTATGCAAATTAGATTTCACCTTTAAGAAATTTAAATCCCACCATGATCTTCCGAGCGACATCGCCTTTATGCTTAGTTTGGGTGGTGACGGTACGATGCTTTCTGCAGCGACCTTAATCAAGGATTCGGGGATTCCATTAGCTGGGATTAATTTTGGTCGATTAGGTTTCTTGGCAAACATCTCCAAAAATCATATGGAAGCTGCCTTGGATCAGATTCTCTCCAATAACTACCAAATCCAGAAAAGAGCCTTGCTGCAAGTTGAAAGTTCCGACGGGACTTTTATTAAAGGGGAAGATTTCGCTTTGAATGATATTACCGTATTCAGATCCGATTCTTCAGCCATGATTACCGTTCATGCAGTATTGGACAATGAATTATTGAACTCCTATTGGGCAGATGGATTAATCATTGCTACTCCAACGGGTTCTACAGCATATTCCTTAAGCTGCGGCGGACCGATTATCATGCCTGGAAGTGGAAATTTTGTGATCACTCCTATTTCGCCACATAACCTTAATGTAAGGCCAATAGTTGTTAATGAGAATATGCAACTGCGCCTTGAAATCGAAAGCCGAACAGAAAAATACATCTTGAGTTGCGACTCTAAGAGTCATACCCTCAGCACTAAAACTAGTTTATTGATTACCAAGGCTCCATTTAGTATCAACTTAATCAGGCTGCCAAACGATCAGTATTTTGGAATATTAAGAGAGAAACTATTGTGGGGTATTGATGTCCGCAATTATTAAGATTAATTGTCTAAACTTCCATAATCCATAAAAATTATTTAAGGATTATCTTAAAACCTGTATCTTTACTTGAAAATCTTTAAATATTGGGGCCAAAAATCAAGATGAAAAGCGAATCAATTTCGGTAATTAATTTATTTGCGCTACTTCCTACTTTGGAAAATTTAGGAACAAAATTGATTGGCTCATTTTTGGGATTATTCAATAAACACTATCAACTTAACATTTACCCTTTCTTTTCAATTTTCTTCTTATTCTCTGAGATTAAGGAAGGTCCCAAAACTTTAAGCTTGATCAAAAACTATACAAAGAATTAACGTAGATTATCTAATGAGTTTTAAAGATAAAATAGATAAAAACAATTTACCACAGCATATCGCTATCATCATGGACGGTAATGGCCGTTGGGCAAAGGAAAAAGGCGAACTTCGCGTCTTTGGCCACAAAAATGGTGTTACAGCGGTACGTGAAGCCTTAGAAGCGTCCGTAGAAATCGGATTAAAATATCTTACCCTCTATGCCTTCTCCACAGAAAACTGGAACAGACCACAATTTGAAGTGGATGCTCTCATGGAGCTTCTAGTAAACTCATTAAACCAAGAATTACCTACCTTCCAAGAAAACAATATTCGGGTGAATAGTATTGGCAGAATGTCGGACTTACCAGACCATTGTCAAGTCACTCTTCAATCCACAATAGACCAAACCAAGAACAATACTGGCTGTACTTTGACGCTTGCACTGAGCTATGGATCCCGTCAAGAGATCCTGGATGCTACAAAAGCGATCGCTGAAAAAGTTAAAAAAGGTGAAATTTCTATTGATGAAATTAACGAGGATCTTTTTAGCCAAAATCTTTACACTAACAACATTCCAGACCCCGATCTTTTAATCAGAACTAGTGGTGAAGAACGCATCAGCAACTATATGTTGTGGCAAATAGCTTATTCTGAGCTGTTTTTCTTACCAATCATGTGGCCTGAATTTTCTAGAGAAACTTTATTCGAGTGTATTTATTTATTTCAGAATAGAGAAAGAAGATTTGGGAAAACTAGTGAACAATTATAAGAAATCATTACTTTTGCATCATTTTAATTTTGACAGCGATACTGTCAGAACTTCGTAATATTTCTTTTAACAAAAATTAACAAGACTTTGCTGTACTTTAGCAGACATAATAAAAAGTAGATGAAGCGTATAATTAAACTTTCTATTTTACTCACCTTCTTAATTTGCAATTTCGCGCAGGCTCAGATAACAGGAAATAGGCCTTTGAATTTGAACAGTCCAGATGATATCTCTTATTTGGATCCAAAAAACTATGTAATTGGTGGAGTAACCGTAACTGGAGCACAATATCTGGATGCGGAAGTCCTTATCACCATTTCCAAATTATCCGTTGGTCAGTATATCGAAGTTCCAAGTGAACAAACATCAAGCGTAATCAAAGCCTTGATGGATCAAAACCTTTTTGAAGATGTTCAATTATATGCTACTAAAATTGAAGACGAAACTATCTACCTTGAAATTAGAGTTGTTGAAAGACCTCGTTTAACTCGCGTTGATATTAACGGTCTAAGTAAAACTCAAACCGAGGAAGTTCGTAAAAGACTAAACACTAACTCCGGCAAGATTGTAAATGACAACTTGTTGATGACCACTAAAACAACTATCGAAAAATATTTAAGAGAAAAATCTTACTTATTCCCAGAGATAAAAATCACTACAAAACCAGATTCATCGCAAGCGAACAATGAAATCTTGGTAGTGGATGTTGATAGAAACAAAAAAATCAAGGTAAACAGCATTAACTTCACTGGAAACGAAGAATTTAGCAACAGACAGTTGACTAAGTTCATGAAGGGTGTTCGTCCTAGAGCATGGTTCCGCGTATTTGGACCTGGTAAGTTCAAAGACGAAAAGTATGAAGAGGCTAAAACCAATTTGATTGCTAAAATGCAAGACAAAGGTTTCCGCGATGCGCAAATCCTAAAAGATACTGTAAGACGTCATGACAATAATGAAGTTGCAATTGATATCGATGTTTATGAAGGCCCTAAATATTATGTAGGTAATATTACATGGTCTGGAAACTCTAAATTCAAGGATTCTACTTTAAATATCTTATTAGGTATTCAACATGGTGATGTCTATAGTGAAGAAAAACTGAATTCAAAATTAAGTGGTCCGACTAGAAATTCGGATGATATCGCTGCCATTTATCAAAATGATGGTTACTTAACATTCAGTGTACAACCTGTAATCAAAAGAATTTATCAAGATACTGTAGACTTGGAAATCCAGATGTTTGAAGGAAAGCAATACACCATTAACAATGTTATCTTAAAAGGTAATGATGTGACCAATGACCGTGTTGTTCTTCGTTCTATCTATACAAAACCAGGTCAAAAGTATTCTCGTGAGTTATTGGTAAGAAGTGTTCGTGAGATTTCTCAGTTAGGTATGTTTGATGAGCAAAAGGTTCAACCTATGCCAACAAACTTAAACTATGAAGAAGGAACAACAGATATTGAATTCTCAGTAGCTGAAAAACCTTCTGACCAAGTAGAATTATCCGGAGGTTATGGTGCTGGTCAGGTGATTGGTACATTAGGATTGACCTTCAACAACTTCTCAACAAGTAACTTCTTTAAGAAAGAATCTTGGAAACCACTTCCTAGAGGTGATGGTCAAAAATTAAGTATCCGTGGGCAAACTTCCGGAAAAAGATACCAATCGTATAGTTTCTCCTTTTCAGAGCCTTGGTTAGGTGGTAAAAAACCTATTTACTTTGGATTGAGTGCTTACATTTCAAACTCACAATACCAACGTTATAACTGGCAAAATAACCGTTATGAGGATTATGAAGGAATTCCTAAAATCCAAATGCACGGGGTAACTGCTACCTTAGGTAAGCGTTTGCAATGGCCAGACAACTATTTCCAAATTAATAGCTCATTGTCTTACCAACGCTATTTCTTGGATAACTATGGTGGTATCTTCGTATTCGCGGATGGTACAGCTTATAACATTAACTTTACGCAAGAGATTAGCCGTAACTCAATTGACGCGCCTATCTACCCTACTTCAGGATCACATATCAAGTTCAGTGTGCAGTTGACTCCTCCATATTCATTATGGAACAATATCAACTACGCTACTGCTCCAGATAACGAGAAATACAAATTCACAGAATACCATAAATGGAAATTCGATTCTCAATGGTACACCAAAATCGCTGGTAAACTTGTATTCAAGGCACAAGCTCAATTTGGTTACTTAGGAAGTTATGGCAATGAGACACCAATTTCTCCATTTGAGCGTTTTAAATTAGGTGGTGATGGTATGCAAGGCTTCGACTTCTTACAAGGTTCTGAGATTATTGCAATGCGTGGTTACTCAAATGGAGCTTTAATTCCTGCTTCAACGGGTAGTAATCAGCAAAATATTGCGATCCAATCAGGTAGCCCGATCTATGCAAAATATCAAATTGAACTTCGTCACCCGATTATGTTAAATGAGCAAGCAACAGTATTCGCTTTAGCATTCGCAGAGGCTGGTAACACTTGGAACAAATTTGATGAAGTGAATCCATTTAAAGTTCGCCGTTCGGTTGGTGTGGGTGCTCGTATCTTCTTACCTATCTTTGGTATGCTAGGAATTGACTACGGTCATGCATTAGATCCAATCCCAGGCTTGACTACTGATCGTTGGAAACAAAACTTCACCTTCAGTATTATCCAAAATATGGGAGGTTTCTAATTAAACTTTTTAACATTTGAATTGTCTTAAACATAGAATTTAAAAAATAATATGTCGATGAAAAGAATAGGAATATTAATCGTGATGTTAACCATGTTGGGTTCAGTTTCTTTTGCCCAAAAATTAGCATATGTGGATTCAGAATATGTAATGAAACATATTCCAGAATATAATTCAGCCCAAAAACAACTAGATGACCAGTCTAAGCAATGGCAAGCTGAAGTTGATAAACAATTCGATGAAATTGAACGTATGTATCAAGCTTATCAAAAGGATCAAGCAAACTTGAACCAAGATATGCGCAGACGTCGTGAAGATGAAATCGTAAATAAAGAAAAAGCCGTAAAAGAGTTCCAACGTACTAAATTCGGTTTCGAAGGAGACCTTTTTAAACAACGTGAAAACTTGATGAAACCTATTCAGGCTAGAGTAGATAAAGCTATCAAAGATGTGGCTGCTGCTGGTCAGTTTGATTTCATTATGGATAAAAGAAGTGAAAATACTTTCCTTTATGCCAACCCAAACTTGGATAAAAGTAACGATGTTATCACTAAATTAGGTTTGAAACCTAATCCTTCTTTAGCGAACTAATAATTTTTATTATAATTGCAAACTAATTTTATTATTTAACATAAAACAAGAAAATTTCCTTATATCAGTAAAATATAAGACTAACAAAAAAAGCATGAAAAATTTATTGAAAAGTGTAGTATTAGCATCAGGAATTTTATTGGCAGGAAATACTGTCAATGCACAACAAAAAATTGGACACATCAACACAGCTGAAATTGTTCAGTCTACTAACGAGTTCAAAGCTGCTGAAACTCAAATGAAAACCTTGCAAGAAACTAAACAAAAAGAAATTCAAGGGATGATCAGTGAGTACCAAAAAGAGCAAAACAACGCAAACGAAAAAATCAGAAACCGCAGTGAAGCAAATAAAGAAACTGTAGATGCTGAAGTTCAAGCGATCGCTAACAAAATGCGTGAAATGGAAACTCGTATCCAAAGTGTTCAACAAGCTGCACAAGAAGAAATCGGTAAAAAACAACAAGAGTTATATGCTCCTATCGAGCAAAAAGTAATGACAGCTATCAATACCGTGGCTAAAGATAAAGGTTATGCTTACGTATTAGACATCTCTAGTGGTGGTGTTCCTTACTTCCAAGGTGGTGACGACTTAACTGCAGACATCAAAGCTAAATTAGGTGTTTCTGCTGCTGCACCAGCTGCTGCTCCGAAGAAATAATTCTTAGAAAGCAAGACATAAAAAAAGGATCAACGATGAGTTGATCCTTTTTTTATGTCTTATATTGATTTATAGATTTCCTTTTTTCATTTCTTCCATGGCATAGTTGGCAGATCGAGCTGTCATCGCCATATAGGTCAATGAAGGGTTTTGCGTTCCAGTGGAAGTCATGCTAGCTCCGTCTGTCACAAACACATTCTTACAGAGATGCATTTGATTCCATTTGTTCAATATGGACGTCTTCGGGTCTAAGCCCATCCTCGCTCCCCCCATTTCGTGGATATCTAAACCTGGATTTTGTTGACTATTATGTTGACTGATATTCTTTGCTCCAATATATTCCAGCATCTCTGAACCTTGATCCAGGAAATCCTGCATACTTTTCTGATCATTATCATCATAACCAACATTAAATACCATCTGTGCCATTCCAAACTTATCTTTTAAGTCCGAACTTAAGCGCACATGGTTTTCTTCCTTAGGAATGGTTTCTCCTTGCATCATCATCCCGATTCCCCAACCACCGACTTCAGATAAACTATCCTTAAAGCTTCCGCCTACCTGCATCTCACTATTTCCACCCCTACCACGATAAGTCCCAAAAAAAGATGCATATCCACGTTGAAAATCCATCTCTTGTTTCTTCACGTTCCTGAAATTCGGAATAATCGGCTGCGTAGGCCTTCGCCCATAATAATACATATCCTCAAAGCCTTCAATATTCGCCGAAATAGATCCCAGGTAATTATGAAAGGCTATATATTTCCCTAATACGCCTGAATCATTTCCTAAACCATTCGGGAAACGATTGGATGTAGAGTTCAATAGTATCTGATTACTAGCAATAGCTGAGGCATTTACAAATATTACCTTCGCAAAATACTCGGAGGTTTTCCCAGACTCTGCATCTATTATCCTAACCCCTGATGCCCGTTGCTTGTCCTCATCATAAATAATGGATTCAACGATAGAGTTGGGTCTCATGGTCAAATTTCCAGTCTTTGCCGCCCAAGGCAAGGTTGATGCATTTGAGCTGAAATAACCCCCAAAAGGACAGCCTCTTTGACACATCGTCCGGTTCTGACACTTAGTACGTCCTTGTTCAATATGTATGGGTTGGGGATCTGTAATATGCGCACATCGCCCTGCTATTACTTGCCGATCAGAATATTTCAATGGAATCTTCTTCTGAATCATCTGCTCCACCGCATTTAAATCAAATGCTGGCAGAAACTCCCCGTCCGGCATTGCTGAATTTCCATCCCTATTTCCGGAAACTCCAATAAATTTCTCAACATAACTGTACCAAGGAGCAATATCAGCGTATCGAATCGGCCAATCTACCGCAAAGCCATCTCGTGCCGGTCCTTCGAAGTCATAGTCACTCCAACGTTGAACCTGTCGCGCCCACAATAAGGACTTCCCACCAACATGATATCCACGGATCCAATCAAATGGCTTCTCCTGAACATACTCCTGATCCTTATCCTTCGTAAAAAAATGCATGGCATCCTCATTGAAAGCATAACATTTCGCCGTAATCGGATTCTCTTCTCGAATCTTTAAGGAAACCTTATTATGGTGATCAAATTGCCAAGGATCCATATACGCCGTCGGATAATCCTTAACATGCTGAACGTCAAACCCACGCTCCAAGACCAAGGTCTTAAAACCCTTCTCACAGAATTCCTTTGCCGCCCAGCCCCCTGAAATACCTGAACCAATGACAATTACATCATAGGTGTTCGAACTATTTGCCATCTCTATTTTTATTGTTGTTTACTAACCTGTATCCATGAATAATCCTATCAAGCAATCGTCAATAAGGAATACAGGTGCCAATGTTTTCACTAGGTTGATAGAACATGCAATATACAAAACCACACCTAATTTTTAACGCCTTTTGTTGTATCAATTATTATACTTAACTTGATTTTTAGGGATTTAAAGCTTATTTGTTCCCGTCATTTATTTTTAATCTGTCTAAATAATTTATTATGCATGCATAGTATAATGGGATTAATTATATTTGTTAACCTAAGTATTAAACTATGATAAGTCAACTCATTTTTGGTATTATCTTCATAGCTGCCCTCGTTCTTTTCTATAAAAACGCAAGTAAGATTTATAGAAATATCAAACTAGGAAAAGCAACTGACCGCTCTGACCGTCCTGCTGAAAGATTAAAAATTATGCTTTTGGTCGCCTTCGGTCAAAAGAAAATGTTCAAAAGACCCATCCCTGCCCTACTGCATCTTTTTGTTTATGTAGGATTCGTAATCATCAATATCGAAATGCTTGAAATTGTTATTGATGGTCTTTTTGGAACCCATCGGGTACTTGCGGATGTGCTAGGTGGATTTTATGACTTCCTAATTTTCTCATTTGAAATACTGGCATTCTTGGTGTTATTAGGATGTGTTGTCTTTGCAATTCGCAGAAACATTGTCAAAGTAAAACGCCTCAACCAATCTGAACTTAACAATTGGCCAAAAACAGATGCTAATTTAATCTTAACCGCAGAAATCTTATTGATGGCGGCTTTCTTAACCATGAATGCTGCGGATTTTAAGCTTCAATTATTAAACGTTGAAGGATACCATGCCGTTGGATCATTCCCCATCAGCTCTTATTTAGTAGGAATATTGCCAGATTCAGCATCTAACCTGATTGCGATAGAAAGATTCAGCTGGTGGTTCCATATCATTGGGGTCTTGGCATTTCTTAACTATCTACCAATCTCCAAGCATTTGCATATCCTGCTGGCATTCCCAAATACTTATTTCTCGAACCTGGAACCAAAGGGAGAACTTAACAATATGCCATCTGTAACGGATGAGGTAAAAGTAATGTTGGATCCTAGTCTACCTCCTCCATCCGGCGAACCTAGTCGTTTCGGTGTAAAAGATGTTCAGGACCTGACTTGGAAAAACCTATTGGATGCTTATACCTGTACCGAATGTGGCCGTTGTACCTCTTCATGTCCGGCTAACATCACAGGTAAACTCTTGTCTCCACGTAAAATCATGATGGATACCAGAGACCGCGTTGATGAGGTTGGTAAAAATATTGACAAGAATGGAAGCTTCGTAGATGATGGAAAGTCATTATTGGACACTTATATCACTCGCGAGGAAATCTGGGCTTGTACAAGCTGTAATGCTTGTGTGGAGCAATGCCCAGTCAACATCAACCCTTTAGAAATTATTATCGGACTTAGACAATTTGCTGTAATGGAGGAATCTCAAGCTCCATCAAGTATCAACAATATGTTTTCTAACCTTGAAAACAATGGCGCTCCTTGGAAATATTCCCAAGCTGATAGAGCAAATTGGACAAATCAATAAATTGTATTAACATGGAAAATCAATTACATATACCTACCGTAGCAGAACTTGTAGCTAAAGGCGAAAGTCCAGATTTATTGTTTTGGGTAGGTTGTGCTGGTAGCTTCGATGAGCGTGCGCAACGCATAACTAGAGATATCTGCAAAATCCTACAACATGTAGGAATTAAATATGCCATTTTAGGAACTGAAGAAAGCTGTACTGGAGACCCTGCGAAAAGGGCTGGAAATGAATTCCTATTCCAGATGCAAGCCATGATGAACATTCAGGTATTGGATGGCTATGAAATCAAAAAAATCGTAACGGCTTGCCCGCATTGTTTCAATACGATTAAGAATGAATATCCTAGCTTAGGTGGTAACTACGAAGTAATCCACCATAGCCAACTGATCCAATCTTTAATCGATGAAGGTAAATTAAAACCTGCTGATGGTAATGAATTCAAAGGCAAAAAAATCACCTATCATGATCCTTGTTATTTAGGTCGTGGCAATGATGTTTATGAAGCTCCTCGTAAGGTTCTAGAGGTATTAGATGCGGACCTTGTGGAAATAAAACGCTGTAAATCCAATGGTCTATGCTGTGGTGCAGGTGGTGCGCAGATGTTCAAAGAACCTGAAAAAGGTAATAAGGATATCAATGTGGAACGTATTGAGGACGTTATTGAATCTGAAGCGAAAATCGTCGCAGCAGCTTGTCCATTCTGTATGACCATGCTAAGCGATGGTGTTAAAGTGAAAGAATTGGAAAATGAAATCAAAGTTTTGGACATCGCGGAAATCACGGTAAAAGCCAATAAACTATAACATTTCAATTTGAACCCCATAAAAAAAACCTTTGCCTTCCTCTCGAAAAGCAAAGGTTTTTTGCATCAGTATAATCCTTATTTCCATTCCGTTTCAACTCCTTGACTTCGGATAAAATCTTGAAATTCTCTCAATAATGTTTTATCAGACCGAACCTGTCTTGGGGTCACAGCTTTCTTCTTTGCGAAATTAACCAATAACCCAACCGCTTCTCCAATACTCCATTCCACCGGATGGAGTCGGTAACAGCCATTCGTAATATGCGTTGTCCCGATATTTTTATTGGCCGGAAGTAAATTATCCATTCGGATAGGGATTAATGCCCCTAGCGGAATCTGAAAGGGCAAGGAAGGAAAGTCTACATAATTTCTTCTTTGCGTAGGGTGCAAGTCTATATGATAATATCCGATTCCAACGGAATCTTCAAAATTTACAGCCCTCTCAGAATCTTCATTTGCTTGTGCACTTATCTTCCGGTTTTCTTTCCCAACATGCTGTTCGGTTACTGTAAATTCAGCCTTGATCCGCCTAGACTCACGTATATAGGGATATTTCGCCATACCATCCTCCGTCCCCATAATATCCTTCCTCAGCCGGATTCCTGGCCATCCTTTTCCTCCTTCTTCATTTTCAACCTCCGTTTGTAGCCAATACAATAGCGATAAACTCAATTGCTTGGCAGCAGCAACATGCTTGTCAAATTCCTTCCTAGGTACATCAATCAAGTTCCCTAACATATAATCATTCTGGGGCCAATTCACTATGGTGATATCACCAGCATAAACCCCCTTATCAAAATTGTGTTTATGGATAATTCTGCGATAATTCCAAAGGTTTAATTGATCTCCAGTCGATTTTCCTTCTGGATGAAAACCCAAGGTCTTCGGTTCTAGGGTTTGTGGATTGGAATAGGATAAGGAAAGTAGTTTGCCTGACCAGGCTGGCTTGATATTCGGAATATAATTTTTCCAAAAATCATAATCCTTAGGCTTGGGTATGGTATGGTTTTCTCCCGGAACATAATCCATAGCAAAACAAACGGTAAAAGATTGATTATCCAGGTTATCAGCTTGTTCTGGAGCATGCAATTCATTGAACTCAGCCTTTGACTCCGTCCCAGTTCTATATTCGGTCTTTGTCAATGGCAATAAATCCCCGAGTTCAGTGGCATCCACGAAATATTTGGATCTTAACGCAATGATTTGACCGGTTTTTCCATGCTTGACACTTACCTCTTCAACTTGATTTCCACTCACATTTGCCCGAAAGGGGAAATAATTTAACAGCAGAGTCAATCTCCCTGAACTAATATAAGGTTGCAGCCAACTTTCCATGATGGCCAAGGCAACCTTTGGCTCATGGCACAATCGCGAAACTGCCCCATCCCCCGGATTTAAATTCTCCCTTGACTTCGCTTCAGCAGTCAAAGGATAATACGCTTTATAATAGGACCGAACAGCATTTCGAAAATTACGATAGGAAACTGGTGCACCATGGGTTTCAATCCATTGATGTTCATCAGGAGGTACTCCTTGTTGAGTCAGTTGTCCTCCGATCCAATCCGTCTCCTCCGTCAAGACCACTGTTTCACCATTTCTCAAGGCCGCTAAGGCTGCAGCAAAACCTCCTAAACCGGCACCAACAATCACCAAATCAGCCTTCAATTCCTGCCCTTCATATTGATCAGCTTCCGCATGGGGAACTAAGCCAAATCCTGAGGCAACACTCGAAGAACTTAGTGAAAGCCCTGTTCCTAAAGCTAATGCTTCTATAAATCCACGTCTTTTCATCTTGATAAGGTTGTTATGTTGTGTGTAGATTCTTAATCCTCCAATTCGATAATTACAGTTTAAAAATCAGGCATAGGTATACTTTACTTAAATATAATGAATATTCATGGTTGAAGAGATTTTGAATTCGGAATAATGGGATTAGTCCATAAAAAAAGGTCGAGGAAAATCCTCGACCTTTAATATTTTCAGGGTGCCCAGGAGCAGATTCGAACTGCCACACCCATACAGGCGCCACCCCCTCAAGATGGTGCGTCTACCAATTTCGCCACCTGGGCTTAGACATCGCAAAAATAATCTTTATTTTGATTTTTGCAACGATTTTAAACCTTTTCCTTCTTAAGATTTTTGTTGATCAAAGTCTGAATAATACCATCGGCTAATCCAATTCTTGGCGCCATGATATTCTTCAAATGCCCTACTTTCATGATTGTCAAGAAGATCTCGGATGCTGGAATAATAACGTCGGCACGGTCTTGCTTCAATTCCAACACATTGATCCTATCCTTCAATGAATAAGAGTTCAAATAAACATATAATGCTTTTAACTTAGCATAAGAAATTGGCTTGTCTGCCTTCTCGTTCGCTAACCGTGAAAGTTTATTGATGTTACCCCCACTCCCGATGCCATAAATATTCTTATAGCCCTTCGTGATATTCTTAACCCACAATTTCATATCATCCCAAGTCTCAGGACTATCTTGATTATCTAGAATACGAATAGTACCCAAATTAAAAGATCGTGAAGCAACTAAATCTCCATTCGCAAATAATGAGATCTCGGTACTACCTCCACCTACATCGATATATAAATAAACCTTGTTCTTATCCATACTGGTATGGCTGTGAACATTGTAGATAATCTGGGCTTCTATAGAACCATCTATAATATCTATATTAACTCCTGCTTCTGAACAGGCTTTAACAACATCTTTACCATTATCAGCATCACGCATCGCAGAAGTGGCACAGGCCATATAGTCCGTAACCTTATAAACATCCATAAGATTTCTGAAAGCACTCATGGTCTTAACCATGCTCTCAAATTTACCTTCTGAAATATGATGGTGAATGAACGCATCGTCCCCTAGACGTAGAGGTACGCGTAGTAGTGTGTTCTTGTTAAATGTGATTTCGTTCTCTCTTACAATAATATCGGCAATCAGAAGGCGAACTGCATTTGACCCGATATCAATAGCGGCATATCTCACGTTATATTTGATTTGAAAAGTTTAACAATGTTAAAAATCCAAAATTAATTAAATGTAAACTTAATATTAAATAGATATTTATTTATTTGGCTCCAAGATCTCCAGCTGCCATAAAATCTGATCCTTCGTTACAAAATATGGCTTATCCTCCCGAATAGTCTCATATACAGCATCAAACACACCCATATAATAACCTAATTCGGCAGGAACTAACTTCGATAGTAAATTACCTTCCTCGTCTGGATTCGTTAAAATACCCTCCATGTCCTCAGGTTCAATTCCGAATGCTGGATTATTCGGCATCATTCCATCTATTAATTGCGCCTCCTGCACATCGGTTCTATTCTTGATAAAACTGCCATTCGCCCCATGTAGAACAAAACTGGCCTGTGGATTCGCGACCAATAAACTCGTCGTGATATAAACATTCAATCCCGACTTATAATTCAAGATTATACAGCCATAATCATCAACAATCGAATCAGGACGGTACACCCCACGAACCTTCGTCATGGCTTTCGGCTTCCCAAACAATGAAATGCATTGATCCACTAAATGTGATCCTAAATCATAAATTACTCCTGCGGCAGGTATTTTTGTTTCCTTAAACAGCTTTGCACCCAACGAAGGCTTAAATCGATCAAAACGAAGATGCAATTCTATTGGTCGTCCAACCTCATTATTTTCAATGACTTTTTTCAACGATAGAAAGTCCGCATCGAATCGACGGTTATGAAATGGCAAAATATATCGCCCCATTTCTTCTGCAACTTGAAATAAGACATTTGCCTCCGCAGCTGTTGGCGCAAATGGTTTCTCAATCAAAACATGCTTCCCCGCCTTTAACGCACGAAGTGCATATTCCACATGAGTGTCGTTCGGAGTGTTCACAATCACCAACTCAATTGCTGGATCCTCTAATAACTCCTCTACCGTATCATAACTGATAATATCAGGATATTTGGATTGTGCAACCTTCTTTGAACGCTCAACAATACCCCGTAATTCGAAGTTGGGGTTAACCTCTATAAACGGCGCATGGAACACCCTTCCGGACATTCCATACGACATTATTCCTGTAACTATTTTAGTTTCTGTCATTTATATTTGCTTAGTGATGCGCATGTGCATCTGCTTTACCACCTACGGCAGTAAACAACTCAGCAACAGTTTCTGTTTGAGCTTGTGCAAAATCTCTTAAATCTTTGTTTGTATTACGAGATAATCTTCTGAATTGCTCCTTAACCAACGCAACCTGATGTTGAATGTGAGTTAAATAGGCTTGATCAGAATAAACCGCAGCATGTTGTAATACCACTGGTGCAACTGAGTCTGCAATCGTTGAATCCTCAACTACTACTGGCGCAGCATTGGGCTCAACAGCTATATTCTCTGATTCCGAACCTGTGTACTTCTCTGTACCTAAAATCGGAAAATCTACATGATACTTAGTCGCCAATGAATCCATCTGTGGTAGAACATCCGCAAAAAATTTCGACACTTTTGCTGCTGCATCCTTTGCTTGTGCATTTCCTACTTGCGACACATGCTCTGCGTAGGAAACCTCATAAGGTGCGATGGACCCTACTTGTCTGAAAAAAGCATACGCATCCCCATCCACTAATGTCGTATGTGTGTATTTCAATTGGTTTTCTTCAGCTGTTTTGAAAACACAAGAAGATAAAGTAGCACTTGCAAGAACTCCTGCAACTAATAATGTATTTAATTTCATCGCTTTATTATTTTAAAAACACACAAAAATAAGAAAATATCCCTATTTATGCCTATTTCTATTTAATTCAAAATCAATCTAAGCTAAATTTCTTCCCGCATTCACCACTCCATAGATGGTACGGCCAATTAATTTACGATAAATCTCTGCCTTAGACTCTTCCATTTCTTGCTTCTCAAGCAAACGAATAGCATAATGCTGAATAATTAACAATGGAAGAATTATTTTCTCCCGCTCCAAAATCGAAGCCCGCTCCACTGGATAATTTTCCATCAACTCCTTCATCCCCGTCAATTTCAACAAGTATTTCTTCGTCAAATCAAACTCCGCCTTCAACATCTTCCAGAATTCCCCAAATCGTGGATCATCCTTCATGTAGGAAGTTAATTCAAAATTCGACTTCGTCATCGACATCATACAGTTATCAATGACCGTATTGAACATACCTGAAGTTTCATATAAATTCTTTACATAAGACCACAGGTTATTATCCTCCGCCCATTGCAAGGCTGTACCTACTCCAAAAAATCCTGGTATATTTTGCTTCAATTGACTCCATGAAGTCACAAAACTAATCGCACGCAAATCCTCCAATCGTAACTCTCGACCCGAATTACGCTTCATCGGTCTACTCGAAATATTCATGTTGGAAAGTGATTTCAATGGACTTAATGTCTCTAAATATTTCAAGAACAATGGATGATGCCTCAACTCCAAGAATTTCTCATGACTCTCAGCAGCCATTCGATCGATGACATCCTTCTGCTTGTCCGTCAGCGTATCGCCTACCCTTTGTTGCAAATCTGAAATCAGACCAGCATGCAATAATTGCTCAATATTGTATTTCGCAGAATCCAATGAACCGTATTGGCTACTAATCGTCTGCCCCTGAATCGTCAATTGAATATGATTGTTCTCAATCTCCTTACCCATGGAAGCGTAAAAACGCTGTGTTTTACCACCACCACGTGCCGGAGGTCCTCCACGACCATCAAAAAATACCAAATCAACATCAAACTCCCTGGAAATCGCTGTCAATTCAATCTTCGCTTTATAAATTGACCAGTTCGCCATCAAATAACCACCATCTTTCGTGCTATCTGAAAAACCTAACATGATCGTTTGCTTGTTGCCCCGTTTCTTTAAGTGAGAAGCGTAGGTTGGATTTGAATATAAACTACGCATTACATCCGCAGCATGTTTTAGATCATCTACCGTTTCAAACAACGGTACGAAATCCATCGTCAAATCCTTTTTCGTCCACCCCTCCCATAAAAACAACTGCATCAATCCTAAAATATCTGATGCCTGCTGACAATTGGAAATAATAAACCGTTGAACTGCACGCTCACTTCCTGAAGCTTGAATCTCCTTGATCAATCGAATTACACGAATCGTATCTATAACCAATGGATCAACGTCATCCGCAAAATCAAGTTCTGCTTCCGTAAATTTAATATGATTTTCCTTCTCCTCTTCTGAGCCTTCTATCTCCTCAAACTTTATCCCAGTCTCCTTCGGATAAGTTTTTACCAACCAATCGAAAGTCGACCTTAAGGCACTGCTGTCTTGACGAATATCCAAAGTCGTAAAATAACAACCAAAGGTCTGCACCTTTCTACGAAGATCTTCTACAATCTCCACGAATAATCCATCATGGTTCTCTCTTAACACTCGAATAACCTCTGTTAGGTTATGTAAAATACGCTCGGTTTCATCCACCGGATTATCAACAGGATTAAAGCTATTCTCATAGAATAAATCCTGCAACTCATCCATATATTGCTCTACACCTCTAAATGTAATTCTACGCTTTACTATCCTGAAATCACGATAATAACAACGAAATAGAATGGTTCTCAAAAGTGTAGCTACTTTTTTCGTGCTCTCCCAAGTTACATTTGGATTCCCATCACGGTCTCCTCCTGGCCAGAAGCCAAGCTCGATCAGATGATCCACATCCTTTGGATTAATCTCTAACTCATCCTCAATCTTTGCCTCAATCCCTGATGCAACAGAATAAAATACATTCTCTAAAAACCAAGCTAAACTGATCGCCTCATCAACTGGCGTCGGACTCTGTTTATTGATAAACGGCGTCTTCCCTAACTGCTGAAGCAACAAATGGATCTTTGGAATATCATTCTTTTTCAATTCATCAATCAAATCATTGATAATTGATAATACTGGTCCTGGATAAAATTGGGTCGGATGCGCCGTTAAAACCAATCTAACTGACATATCCTTCAACCTCGAAATCACTTGTTTCTTCAATTGAGGGTTCGTCTGAGCCAAATTAAAAATTGACTCCAAGCCGCCGGTCTCATCGCTCTTCCCGACTGCCTTGAAGGCTGAATCTTCAACCGCATCAAACAATACCACCTGACGCTCAATATATTGAACTATGCGAAACAATAAATCTAAGCGGTCATCCTCTTGAACATATTGCTCATATTGCCCAAAGAAACTATCGATAATAACTTCTGGGGATAAATGCTCCTCAACTCCCTTCTCACAATGCGTCGTAAAAAAAGGTAAAATCGTCCCCGTATGCTTGACCCGTTGAAATGGCAAGGTTAAGAACAAACTCTTATATAAATCGAACCGCGTGAGAACCTCATTTTGGAAAGCTAATGTCTTTTGGCTTAATCTCATAGTAAGTATCTTGTTTTTGAAGATTTAGTTTAGTGAATCCATACAAATATATCATTTTAATACATTTTTAAGCAACTAATTGTATTATTTACACTAACTAAACAGAAAAATTAACATTTTAATAATGTTATTAAGGAATTAAAAATCTAAAATAATGTAAATTTTATCGATTTTCATGTAGCAAACCCCTTTAATTAACTACTGCTTCTGTATCTTTGTTTCGACAAAAACATGAAAAAAACCAAAGAACTAAGTAATTTCTTTTATAGCCAGTATTTTGCAGATGGCCTTCGGATCACTATTGGCTGTATTGTTCCTATATTGATTTGTGCTTCTTTAGGCAAATTCTTATTAGGAACCTATATCTCCTTAGGTGCTCTTTTGGTTGGCCTCTCTGATACTCCAGGCGCTCCAGCTCACCGTCGTACTGGCATGATTGCCTGTCTGATTGTCTGTATCCTAACCCAGGTAATTACATTCTTGGCGAATGGAAACATCTGGATGATGTCCGTCGCTATTGGATTCCTCTGTTTTTTGTATTCCATGTTTGCTGTGTTCAATGCACGGGCAGCAACAGTTGGTTCAATGGGGATATTAATCATGTTGATCAATGTGGATGATGTCAAAACTTTTCAGGAAGAAATGATGCTCCTACTCTACTTTACCATCGGTGCAGTATGGTATATGTTGATTAGCTTCTCCATTACCCAAGCCCGACCTTATCGCCTCGCACAACAGGAACTCTCAGAAACTGTCCGCCATGTGGGTGACTTTATCCGATTGAGAGCCAATTTTTATGATAGCAAAAAGTCTATCGATGACAACTATACTAAACTCATTGATAAACAAATTGAAGTTCATGAACATCAAGAAAATGTCCGTGACCTCCTATTCCAAAGTAAACGAAATATCAAGGATACGACCAAAATCGGACGCTATCTGACCTTGACATTTAATGATATTGTCGATCTTTTTGAACAATCCATGACCACCCATTATGATTATGAATTAATCCGAAAGGAATATGGCCATACCGGCATTCTAAAAGATTTCAAACATATCCTCTTTAAAATAGCCAATGAATTGGACCACCTCGCCTACCAATTAAATGCCAATAGAGTCCCTAAGCCCCTATACAATTTTAAAGAAGACATTGAAAATATTCTCCGATCTATCGATGCCATTGAGAAAAAGGAAAATATTAATACCAGACCCTTGAAAAAGATTCTGATCAGTATTCGTAACATCAGCATCTTTATTCATAACATCTACAATTACACTGTAATTCGTCCTAATAACATTAAGAAACAAGAGATTGAAGAAGCATCAAAGTTTATTCAAACTGAACATATTGACCCTCGAAAATTAA